>RFIR01000133.1 GCA_003695135.1 Alphaproteobacteria bacterium
CTCGACGCCGACGCCTATATCGACGAGATCTGCATCCCCGCGCTGCGCGCCGCCCATGAAGAGGGGCTGGTCGATGCGGTGGACGGGTTCTGTGAGAACATCGCCTTTTCCGCCGCCCAGATCGCGCGGGTGTTCGAGACCGCCCGTGAACTCGGCCTGCCGGTCAAGCTGCATGCCGAACAGCTTTCCCGTCAGGGCGGCGCGGCGCTGGTCGCCCGCTTCGGCGGGCTGTCGGCCGATCACCTCGAACACGCCACCGCCGCCGATGCGGCGGCGATGGCGGCGGCGGGCACGGTGGCGGTGCTGCTGCCCGGCGCCTTCTATACCTTACGCGAGACCCGGATCCCGCCCATCGACGCCTTCCGCGCCGAAGGCGTGGCGATGGCGGTGGCCACCGACTGCAATCCCGGCTCCTCGCCCATGACCTCGGCTCTGCTCGCGATGAACATGGCCTGCACCCTGTTCCGCCTGACGCCGGAGGAGGCGCTGCGCGGGGCGACCGAGCACGCGGCTCGCGCGCTGGGCCTGGCCGATCGCGGCCGGATCGCCGCCGGGCAGCGTGCCGATCTGGCGGTCTGGGACGTGCGCCACCCGGCCGAGCTTTCCTACCGGATCGGCACCAACCGGCTTGCCGCCCGCATCGCGGCGGGGCAGGACGCATGATCCGCCTCCGCCCGGGCGAGGTCGATCTCGCGACCCTGCGCGACATCCATGCCGGCAGCGGGCCGGTCGAGCTCGACCGCGGCGCCCGGCCGGGTATCGAGGCGGCGGCGCGGGTGGTGGCCGAGGCCGCGGCGGGCGACGCGGCGATCTATGGCGTCAATACCGGCTTCGGCAAGCTGGCCAGCACGCGCATCGCCCCCGCCGACACCGCCACGCTGCAGCGCAATCTGGTGCTCAGCCACTGCAGCGGCACCGGCGAGGCCGCCGATCCCGCGCTGGTGCGGCTGATGATGGCGCTGAAGCTCGTCTCGCTCGGCCGCGGCGCCTCGGGCGTGCGCTGGGCCGTGATCGAGGCGATCGAGGCGCTTCTCGCCCGCGGCGTCGTGCCGGTGATCCCGCTGCAGGGCTCGGTCGGCGCCTCGGGCGATCTGGCGCCGCTGGCGCATATGGCCGCGGTGCTGATCGGCGCGGGCGAGGCCGAGCTCGGCGGGCGCCGCCTGCCGGGCGACAGGGCGCTGGCCGCGGCGGGGCTCGCCCCGCTCGAACTCGGCCCCAAGGAGGGGCTGGCGCTGCTCAACGGCACCCAGTTTTCCACCGCCGCCGCGCTGGCGGGGCTGTTCGCGGCCTGGGACAACCTCGCCGCCAGCATCGTCACCGGCGCGCTGTCGACCGACGCGATCATGGGCTCGACCCAGCCCCTGCGCCCCGAGATCCATGCGCTGCGCGGCCAGCCCGGCCAGATCGCGGTCGCCGCCGCTGCCCGCGCGCTGATGGCGGGCTCGGCGATCCGCGAAAGCCACCGCGAAGGCGACAGCCGGGTGCAGGATCCCTACTGCATCCGTTGCCAGCCGCAGGTCGCCGGGGCCTGTCTCGACCTTCTGCGCCATGCCGGGCGCAACCTGCAGATCGAGGCCAATGCCGCCACCGACAACCCGCTGGTCGCCGATGGCCACATCCTTTCGGGCGGCAACTTCCATGCCGAGCCGGTGGCCTTCGCGGCCGACCAGATCGCGCTGGCCATCGCCGAGATCGGCGCCATCGCCCAGCGGCGGGTGGCGCTGATGGTCGACCCGACGCTCAGCTTCGATCTGCCGCCCTTCCTCACCGCCGATCCGGGGCTGAATTCGGGCTTCATGATCGCCGAGGTCACCTCCGCGGCGCTGATGAGCGAGAACAGGCATCTCGCCAATCCCTGTTCGACCGATTCCACGCCGACCAGCGCCAATCAGGAGGATCACGTCTCCATGGCCGCCCATGGCGCCTGCCGGCTGGCGCGCATGAACCGCAACCTCTCCGGCATCCTCGCGGTGGAGCTGCTCGTCGCCTGTCAGGGCATCGAATTCCGCGCCCCCCTTGCCACCAGCCCGGCGCTGCAGCGGGTCGTCGCGCTATTGCGCGAACATGTGCCCGCGCTCGGCGCCGACCGTCCGCTTTCGCCCGATATCGCCGCCGCGCGCGCCCTGATAGCCGATGGCAGCGTCGCACGCCATGCCGGGCTCGATCTGCCGCTGGAGGTTTCGTGATGGAGCTTGTCGAGGTCAGCCGCGGTTTCAGCCCGATCGTGCTCGGCCTGCCCCATGCCGGCACCTGGCTGCCGCCCCGGATCGCCGCCCGGCTCAACCGCACCGGCCGGGCGCTGGCCGATACCGACTGGCACGTCGACAGGCTCTATGACGGGCTGCTCGAGGACGTGACCATCGTCCGCGCCACCTTCCACCGCTATGTGATCGACGCCAATCGCGACCCGTCCGGCGCCAGCCTCTATCCGGGCCAGAACACCACCGGGCTGGTGCCGCTTACCGATTTCGACGGCCGGGACATCTGGTCCGATCCGCCGGACGAGAAGGAAATCGAGGCGCGGCGACAGGAGTATCATGCGCCCTATCACGCCGCCCTGCTGGCCGAACTCGTCCGGCTGCGCGCCGCGCAAGGTGTCGCGCTGCTCTATGACTGTCACTCGATCCGCTCGCGCATCCCGTTCCTGTTCGAGGGGACCCTGCCCGATTTCAACATCGGCACCAATGACGGCACCAGCTGCGCGCCGGAAATCGAGGCCGCGGTCACGGGGATCTGCACCGGCGCGGAGGGCTATTCAAGCGTGCTCAACGGCCGCTTCAGGGGCGGGTGGAGCACGCGGCATTACGGCCGGCCGCAGGCGGGTATCCACGCCATCCAGATGGAACTGGCGCAATCGACCTATCTCGCTGCCGAGGCCCCGCCATGGGACTACGACCCAGACCGTGCCGCGCGCGTCAGATTGTACCTGAAAAACGTCCTGCAATCCATTGTTGGTGTGTTGGAATCCATGAAGAGAACGGGCCATGACGAAGGGCACTGACATGCTGAGCGCGCAACAGATCGACGACTTCCGGTCCAAGGGCGCGGTGGTGCTGCGCGGTATCTTCGCCGACTGGGTGGAAGGCGCGCGCGAGGCGATCGCGCAGAACCAGGCCAGCCCGTCATGGCGCGAGCGCACCTATCGCCCCGATGACGGCTCGGCCCCGTTCTTTCAGGATTACGTGGTCTGGAACCACTTCGACGGCTACCGCGCGCTGGTCACCGACTCGCCCATGGCCGAGATTGCCGCCCGGCTGATGCGCTCGCGCACCGCACGCATCTTCCACGACCACATCCTGGTCAAGGAGCCGGGCAATTCCGTCGTCACCCCATGGCATCAGGACGCGCCCTATTATCTGGTCGAGGGCGAGCAGACCGTCAGCTTCTGGGTGCCGCTCGATGCGGTGCCGCGCGAACGGGCCATCGAATACGTCGCCGGCAGCCATCGCTGGGGCAAGAACTTCAAGCCGCAGCGCTTTGACGGCACGGATCTTTTCGAGAGCGACCCCAGCGAGGCGGTGCCCGATGTCGAGGCGCTGCGCGGCGAACTCGACATTCTCGGCTGGGCGATGGAACCGGGCGATGCGGTCGCCTTCGACTTCCGCACCCTGCATGGCGCGCCGGCCAATGCCTCGGCCAGCCGCCGGCGGGTGATCTCGCTGCGCTGGGTGGGCGATGATGCCCGCTTCGTCCGCCGCCCCGGCCCCACCTCGCCCGCCTTTCCCGATCTCGACTATGAGGACGGCGCCCCCTTCGGCGGCGCCGATTTCCCCGTGCTCTACGAGGCTCCGCGATGAACGATCCCCGTCACAACATCCGCGACATCTACCCGCCCACCGGCCCCGAGATCAGCGCGAAGAGCTGGCTGACCGAGGCGCCCTTGCGCATGCTGATGAACAACCTCCACCCCGATGTGGCCGAGAAGCCGCATGAGCTCGTCGTCTATGGCGGCATCGGCCGGGCCGCGCGGACCTGGGCCGATTTCGACCGCATCGTCGCCGCCCTGCGCGAACTGGAGGCCGACGAGACCCTTCTGGTGCAGTCGGGCAAGCCGGTCGGCGTCTTCCGCACCCATGCGGACGCCCCCCGCGTGCTGATCGCCAATTCCAACCTCGTGCCGCGCTGGGCGACCTGGGAGCATTTCAACGAGCTCGACCGCAAGGGTCTGATGATGTACGGCCAGATGACCGCCGGGTCATGGATCTATATCGGCAGTCAGGGCATCGTGCAGGGCACCTACGAGACCTTCGCCGAGGCCGGACGCAAGCATTACGGCGGCAATCTGACCGGCAAGTGGCTGCTCACAGCGGGGCTGGGCGGCATGGGCGGGGCGCAGCCGCTGGCCGCCGTCTTCGCCGGCGCCTCCTGCCTTGCCGTCGAATGCGACCCCGAGCGCATCGAGGCCCGGCTGCGCACGAAATATCTCGACGAGAAGACGGATTCGCTCGACGAGGCGCTGGCGATGATCGAACGCTGGACCGAAGCCGGCGAGGCGCGCTCGGTGGGGCTTCTCGGCAATGCCGCCGAGATCCTGCCCCAGATCCGCGACCGCGGCATCCGCCCCGATCTCTTGACCGACCAGACCTCGGCGCATGACCCGCTGCACGGCTACCTGCCCATCGGCTGGCGCCTCGGCGAGTGGCGCGAGAAGCAGGAGAGCGATCCCAGGGCGGTGGAGGCCGCCGCCCGCGCCTCGATCAAGACCCATGTCGCGGCGATGGTCGATTTCTTCAATGCCAGCGTGCCGACGCTCGATTACGGCAACAACATCCGCCAGGTCGCCTTCGAGGAGGGGCTGGCCGACGCCTTCGCCTTCCCCGGCTTCGTGCCCGCCTGTATCCGCCCGCTCTTCTGCCGCGGCGTCGGCCCGTTCCGCTGGGTGGCGCTCTCGGGCGATCCCGAGGACATCTTCCGCACCGACGACAAGGTGCGCGAGCTGATGCCCGATGACGCGCATCTGCACCAGTGGCTCGACATGGCGCGTGCGCGCATCGCCTTTCAGGGCCTGCCCGCGCGCATCTGCTGGGTGGGGCTCGGGGACCGCCACCGGCTGGGGCTCGCCTTCAATCAGATGGTGGCCTCGGGCGAGCTCAAGGCGCCGGTGGTGATCGGCCGCGATCACCTCGATTCGGGCTCCGTCGCCTCGCCCAACCGCGAGACCGAGGGCATGCGCGACGGCTCCGATGCCGTCTCCGACTGGCCGGTTCTCAATGCGCTCCTCAACACCGCCTCCGGTGCCACCTGGGTGTCGTTCCACCATGGCGGCGGGGTCGGCATGGGATTCTCGCAACATGCCGGCATGGTGATCTGCTGCGACGGCACGCCCGAAGCTGCCTGCCGCATCGAGCGGGTGCTGTGGAACGACCCGGCCACGGGCGTCATGCGTCATGCCGATGCCGGCTATGAAGAGGCCATCGCCTGCGCCCGCGAACACGGGCTCAACCTGCCGGGGATCCTGTAGACGCCCGCGCGAGGGAAGACAGCGGAACTGCCGGCAGTCCGAAGCCTGCCTGAAATGCGGCGCCGGCGGCGTTTGCACCTGTTTTCACCCTTGATTTGAAAATATTGACTGGGAGAGACCTCCGCAAAACTCGGGCATGAATGCAAGCCGCTGAATCGGCCGGGTTTCCGGTCATCTGGATCGCGGGTGCGTAAAATAATTTATAAATAATTCCCCAATCAATATTTATCAATCAACAGTGAAAACAATCGCAACATGAACGGCGCCGCATTTCGCGGCGCCCAAGCGCAGTGCCCGGGTCTGGCCGGCGGAGTTTCGCAGGGGACTCTTCCAATCATTTCACGCATCGGTGATCCCGATCCCCGCGACGCCTTGCGCATCGGGGCGCCCGTGATGCCCTTCAGCTGCCGGCGCCCCTCCGCCTCGGCCCGCGCGGTGCCGGTCATCGCCGGCTGCCGCAGGCGCCTCCGAAAGGGCCGGAGCCTGTCCGCCCCACCGCCGCCCGCGCCGGGGCGGGTCGGGGCGGGTCGGGGCGGGCCCGGCACAGACGGCCGGGGGCATCCCCCCGGCCGCGCACGGCCCCCGTCCGGTTATTCGAGTATCTTGGAGACCACGCCGGCGCCGACGGTGCGGCCGCCCTCGCGGATGGCGAAGCGCAGGCCCTGGTC
>RFIR01000010.1 GCA_003695135.1 Alphaproteobacteria bacterium
ATTGGCCGGGCTGACCACGCCTTCGGCCTCCATCCGTTCGATGATGCGCGCGGCCCGGTTGTAGCCGATCTGAAGCTGGCGCTGGATGAAGCTGGTCGAGGCCTTGCGGTGCTGATGCACGATCGCGACAGCCCGGTCGTAAAGCTCGTCGCCGCTGCCGGTATTGCCGCCGGAGAGCGCATCGAAGCCGGCTTCGTCCTCGTCGGTGATGTCCTCGATATAGGACGGCTGGCCCTGGTCGCGCAGAAATGCGGCCACGTCCTCGACCTCCTTGTCGGTAACCAGCGGTCCGTGCACCCGCGAGATGCGCCCGCCATGGGCCATGTAGAGCATGTCGCCCTGGCCGAGAAGCTGTTCCGCCCCCGGTTCGCCCAGAATCGTACGGCTGTCGATCTTCGAGGTGACGTGGAAGCTGATCCGGGTCGGGAAGTTGGCCTTGATGGTGCCGGTGATAACGTCGACCGAGGGGCGCTGGGTGGCCATGATCAGATGGATTCCGGCGGCGCGGGCCATCTGTGCCAAGCGCTGCACCGTCAGCTCGATGTCCTTGCCGGCCACCATCATCAGATCGGCCATCTCGTCCACGACCACGACGATGTAGGGCAGGGGCACGAGGTCGAACGGCTGCTCCTCGGTGATCGGCTGACCGGTGTCGGGGTCGAAACCGGTCTGGATGCGGCGGGTCAGGACCTCACCCGATTTCAGCGCCGCCTCGATGCGCGCGTTGTAACCGTCGATGTTGCGCACGCCCAGGCGCGACATGGCGCGGTAGCGCTCTTCCATCTCGCGCACGGTCCATTTCAGCGCCACCACCGCCTTCTTGGGCTCGGTCACCACCGGTGCCAGCAGATGCGGGATGTCGTCGTAGACCGACAGTTCCAGCATCTTGGGGTCGATCATGATGAATTTGCACTTCTCGGGGCCGAGCCGGTACAGGAGCGACAGAATCATCGAGTTGAGCCCGACCGACTTGCCCGACCCGGTGGTGCCGGCGATCAGCAGATGCGGCATGCGCCACAGATCGACGATCACCGGTGCGCCACCGATGTCCTTGCCGAGGATGAGCGGCAGCTTGGCGCCGGTGCGCTCGTAGGCGCGCGCGGCCAGAAGCTCGCGCAGATAGACGGTCTCGCGCCGGGCATTGGGCAGCTCGATGCCGATCGTGCTCGACCCCGGCACCACGGCCACACGCACTGAAACCGCGCTCATCGAGCGCGCGATATCATCGGCCAAGCCGACGACGCGGCTGGTCTTGATGCCCGGCGCAGGCTCCAGCTCGTAGCGGGTGACCACCGGACCGGGCCGCACCTTCACGATCTCGCCGCGCACACCGAAATCCTGAAGCACGGATTCGAGAAGCCGGGCGTTCTTCTCCAGCGCGTCGCGGTTGAGGGCGCTTTGGGTTGTATCGTTGACGGGCGCGTTCAACAGCGACAGAGGCGGCAGCTCGTAGCCGCCGCCGGGGCCGAAATTGAAGCGCCGCTGCGCCGCCTCGCGGGCCCGGCGTCCCGGCTTTGCGCGGGAACGCTTGGGCGCAACCAGATCGCGCCTCGCGCGGGGACGTCGGCGCATCGTCGCCGCGGTGTCGACCTCTTCCTCGTCGATCTCGATCGCGTCGTCATCGACGTCCGCCTCCTCGGGCGAATCGACACCCGCAAGTGCGCTCCCGGCAACCAGCTTCGGCTCGCGGCGCAGGCCGCCACGGTGGCGGCCAAGGCGCGCCAGCAGGCCGGCCCCGGCGCCCGGCACGCGCGCCGCACCGGTGGCGCCAAGCGCCAGCACCCGGACGAGGCGTTCCCACGGCCACGCCGCGGCCCGGGCCAGGGTGCGCCATTCGGCGCCGCGCAAGGCCATGGCATAGAGCAGGCCGGCCACCGCACCGATCCCGGCGGCAAGGGCGATCAGCTCCGGCCTCAGGCCGCTGGCCAGAACCGCGCGGGCAAGAAGAAGCGTGCCGACAAACCCGCCGAGACCGGTGCCCAGCGGCCAGTTCGCTGGTGTCGGCACGGCCGCAAGAGCGAGCGCGGCGGCAAGCAGGGCGGCCGGCAGGACACCGAGGCGCAACCACCACCGTCCAAGCCTTTGCCGGTGCCACAGGTTCCAGCCCCAGGCCCACAGCACCGGAGCGATCAGAAACCCGGCCATGCCCAGGGCATGCAGCATCAGATCGGCACCGTAAGCCCCCGCAAGGCCAAGCAGATTGTGCACCGGTCCGTCGGTGGCACGGTTGAACGAAGGATCCTCGGGGTGAAACGAGGCACCGGCCACGATGACGGCGAAACCGAGAGCGCCCAGCCCGAGTGCCACAAACCGGATCGCCCAGCGACGCACGGCCATGCCCGCCCCGGGCGGCAGCAGGCGCGGGCGGGGCGAGGCCGGGCGCCGGCGACGCAAGGTGCCGCTGCGTGCCGTCATCAGCGCCGAACTCGCATCTTCGCGCCGCCGACGGGCGCCGCGGTGGCGGATGCTGGCGGGATCGTGGACATGAGCTGTTATAACACCTCGACAAGTCGGTTGAGGGCGGCTTCGATCAGCGGTGCATCATACACCAGAGCGATGCGGATATAGCGCTCACCCGGGTTGTCGCCGGTGGGGCCGGAACGGCCCATGTAGGCTCCCGGCATCACCTTGATCCCGGCCTCGCACCACAGGGTCCGGGCGGCGGCCTCACCGTCGCCGACATCGAGCCACAGGAAGAAGCCGCCGTCGGGGATGCGGAAGCCGAAACGGTTGCCGAGCACGCGGGCGGCCATGGCGAAGTTTTCCCGGTAGCGGGCCCGGTTGGCGGCCGCATGGGCATCGTCGTCCCACAACCGGGTGCCGGCGGCCAGGGTCGGAAACGGTACCCCGGCCCCGCCGGTGCGCAGCATCACCTCCAGTTCCGCAATCCGGGCCGGATCGCCGACCGCGAAGCCGCAGCGCAGGCCCGGTGCGCTCGAGCGTTTGGACAGCGAATGAAACACCACAACGTTGTCCAGCCCCCCGCCCGTTGCGGCCGCGGCCTGCAAGGCGCCGGGCGGCGGGGCGTCGTTGTAGATTTCGGCATAGCATTCGTCGAAGGCGACGGTGAAGCCGTATTTGCGCGCCAGGGCGATCAGCGCCGCGAGCGCGGGCAGGTCGGCGGCCGCCCCTTGCGGGTTGGCCGGCGAGCAGTAGTAGGCCAGCGTGGTGCGCGCAAGGACCTCCTCGGGCAGGGCGGTGTAATCCGGCAGATGACCGCTGGCCGCCGTCGCCGGCACCAGAATCGGCTCGGCACCCGCGGCCGCCGCGGCGCCGGGATAGACGTGATAGCACGGGTTGGGCATCAGCATGGCGGCGGCGGCCCCGCCCGGCCCTGCCGGTCCCGACCGCTCCTGCGCCGCCAGGGCGGCGAAGAACAGCCC
>RFIR01000134.1 GCA_003695135.1 Alphaproteobacteria bacterium
ACGCCGCTGGCACAGGTGGCGAGCCTGATCGGCCCGCACGGGCTGGGCCTCGTCACGCTGCTGGCCGCCTGTGCGCTCGCCCTTCCCGGTCGCAGATTGCGGCCCCTGGCCCTGCTGCCGGCACTGGCCCTGCTCGCGCTGCTGGCGCTGGGCTGGGTTTGGGGCAGCCAGCGTCTTTCGCAGGCGGGCCTGCCGGCCGAGACCGGCCTGCGGATCCGGCTGGTCCAGCCCAATGCGGCGCAGGACAAGAAATGGCAGCCGGAGCTTGTGGGGATGTTTCTCGACCGCCAGCTTGCCGCCAGCGCCGCCGAGCCGCGCGCCGATGTGGTGATCTGGCCCGAGACCGCCGTGCCCTGGCTCCTGCAGGAAGAGCCGGAGCTGCGCGCGCGGATCGCCACGGCCGCGCGCGGAGCCACGGTCATCCTCGGTGCGCGGCGGCTGGAGGAACGGCCCGGGCAGCCCCGCGCCTGGTTCAACAGCCTGTTCGTGCTCGGCCCCGATGGCGCCATCGCCGCCAGCTATGACAAGCATCACCTCGTGCCCTTTGGCGAGTACCTCCCCTTCTCGGCGCTGTTCGACCGGCTGGGTCTGACCGGGCTGGTCGGCGGCAGCTTCTCGCCCGGCCCCGGCCCGAAGGTGATCGACGGGCAGGGATTGCCCGGCTTCCGGCCGCTGATCTGCTATGAGGCGATCTTTCCCGACGAGATGCCGGCCGATACCCGCCCCGCCTGGCTGGTGCAGATCACCAACGATGCCTGGTTCGGCTCCTCCATCGGACCCTATCAGCACTTCGCCCAGGCGCGGATGCGCGCCATCGAACAGGGCCTGCCGCTGGCGCGCGCGGCCAATACCGGCATCTCGGCCATGATCGACCCGCTGGGCCGGATCGTCGCCAGCCAGCCGCTCGGAACCCAGGGTTTTGTCGACGCGATCCTGCCCTCGGCGCTGCCGCCAACCCTCTATTCGCGGTTGCGCGACTGGCCGTTTCTTGCCGCCTTGCTCGGCCTGGTTGTGATCTGCATCACGCTGCGACCCCGAAAAGACCCGTCATATTAACCGTAAACTCTTCTGAAAGTTGACACTATTTCTAAATGCAGTACCGTGGCCCTACCAAGCAGGGGTTGTGCAGTTCCCTGCGGGGGTGGGGGTGTTGCAGGCGGGGATGTTGAAGTGTGTTGTTTGGCGTATGAGGTGTTGCTGTGATGATGAGTGATCCCAATCCGGTCGATGTCCATGTCGGTCGCCGGTTGCGGCTTCGTCGCATGATGATCGGAATGAGTCAGGAAAAGCTGGGCAATGCGCTCGGCCTGACCTTCCAGCAGATCCAGAAATACGAGAAGGGCTCCAACCGGGTCGGCGCCAGCCGTCTCTACGACCTTGCGCGCGCGCTGGGGGTCAGCGTGAGCTATTTCTTCGAGGATCTGCCCGATACCGGGCCGTCGCAAAGCTACCAGCCGCAGCAATCCGACGCGGTGATGGAATGTCTCAACAGCGTCGAGGGGTTGACCCTGATCACCCATTTCGCCGCCATCGAGGACCCGGCCACGCGCCGGCGCATCGTCGAGCTGGTCAAGACGCTGGGCGGCGAGGCCGACAAGCTCAATCAGCAGACGCACTGAACCCGGCGGCAGGCCGGCCCGACCGTGGCGGCTGGCCGCCGGAAACGGATACCGCCCGCGCCCGCGGGGGCGCGGTCAGATTGCACATTGACCAGCGCCGGGCGTTGCACCTAAAACGCCGCGATTGCCGGCGGTCGGCGTGAGGTGAGAGGGAGTACGGGGACTTGGCGCGCAAGGATTATCTGTTCACTTCGGAATCGGTCTCCGAAGGTCATCCGGACAAGGTCTGCGACCGCATCTCCGACGCGGTACTCGATGCGTTCCTGACCGAGGACCCGTTCTCGCGTGTGGCCTGCGAGACGTTTGCGACCACCGACCGGGTGATCATCGGCGGCGAGGTGCGCGGCCCGGGCAGCGTCATCGGCCGGGTCGAGGAGATCGCGCGCGAATGCGTCCGCGATATCGGCTACGAGCAGGAAGGGTTCCACTGGGCCAACATGAAGGTCGACAGCTACCTCCATGCCCAGTCCGCCGACATTGCCCAGGGCGTGGACAGCGCCGACGACAAGGATGAGGGCGCGGGCGATCAGGGCATCATGTTCGGCTATGCCGTGGACGAGACGCCCCAGCTGATGCCGGCACCGATCCAGTACGCCCATGCCATCCTGCGCCGGCTGGCCGAAATGCGCAAATCCGGTGCCGAGCCGAAGCTGGGGCCGGATGCGAAATCGCAGCTCACCCTGCGCTATGCCAATGGCCGGCCGGTCGAGGCGACCTCGATCGTGCTGTCGACCCAGCATCTCGACCCCAATCTCAGTTCCGCGGATGTGCGGGCGATCGTCGAGCCTCATATCCGCGATGTGCTGCCCGATGGCTGGATCACCGCCGACACGCAGTGGCATGTCAACCCGACCGGCAAGTTCGTCATCGGCGGCCCCGACGGCGATGCCGGGCTGACCGGCCGCAAGATCATCGTCGATACCTATGGCGGGGCCGCCCCGCATGGCGGCGGCGCGTTTTCCGGCAAGGACCCGACCAAGGTCGACCGTTCGGCCGCCTATGCCGCGCGCTATCTGGCCAAGAACATCGTCGCCGCCGGGCTGGCCACGCGCTGCGTGCTGCAGCTCGCCTATGCCATCGGCGTGTCGAGGCCGCTGTCGATCTATGTCGACACCTATGGAACCGGGCAGGTGGCCGACGAGGCGATCGAGCGCGCCGCCGCCGAGGTGATGGACCTGACCCCGCGCGGCATCCGCGAGCATCTGGGGCTCAACCGGCCGATCTATCAGCGCACCTCCGCCTATGGCCATTTCGGCCGCGAACCGGATGCCGAAGGCGGGTTCAGCTGGGAAAAGACGGATCTTGTCGACGCCTTCAAGGCCGCCATCTGACGGGCAGGTGACCGCGCCGGCCCGCAAGATCTTCGGCCGGCGCAAGGGCAAACGGCTGCGTGCGCGGCAGGAGGCGCTGCTGGCCTGCTTGCTGCCGCGCATCGCGCCGCAGGGTGTCACGCCGGCCGACAATCCCGACCGGACCCCGATCGAACTGCGCGCGCTGTTCGGGCGCGACGCGCCGGTCTGGCTGGAGATCGGCTTCGGCGCCGGCGAGCACATGCTGGGGCTGGCCGCGCGCCATCCCGAAATCGGGCTTCTGGGCGCGGAGTCCTTCGTCAACGGCGTCGCCTCCTGCCTGTCGCATCTTCAGGATGCCGGGCTTTCCAATGTCCGCATCCATTTCGGCGATGC
>RFIR01000135.1 GCA_003695135.1 Alphaproteobacteria bacterium
CCCGGATGCGGAGCGCCTGATCGATGCGGGTGGCCGCGGCGTGGGCGATGAGGGCGGGCAGGGCGGCATCGACCAAAGCGAGCGCCGATTCGTGCCTGCCGAGCCCGAGCCGGATCTGCGCGAGATAGACGCGGAACACGGCCAGGCGCAGGTCGCCCGGTGGGAAATTGCGGGCGAGGCTGTCGACCGCGCGTTCCATCAGCGCCTCGGCCCGGCGCGGATCGCGGTCGAATTCCGCCGTGGCGAGAAAGTCGAGCGTGATGGCGAGCCGCGGATCGGGCTGCGGAAACCCTTCGGCGATGCGCAGGGCACGGGTGAGAGCCGCGCGCCGGTCCTGCGCACCGGGCCGCGCCTCGAACACGCCGGCCACGATCGCGTGCCATTGCGGCGCCGGGCGCTGGCCGGGGCGGCGGGCGATGCGCCGGCCGGCCGGGTTGATCTCGTCCAGCACCGCACGCGCCGCTTCCTGCGCAGTGGCTCGGTCCATCCCCGAATGCAGCCGCTCATCGTACAACACCCGCAGCATCAGCAGGTCGAACCGCGTCAGCCGCTCATGCACATTGTCGTCATTGAAGACGCTCTCGGGCAGGCGGTAGAGGTCATTGCCCGGCCCCAGCGCCTGGGCCAGTTCCTCGTCGAGGCAGTTGCGGACCTGCTGCGGTGTGGCGCTGTCACGGATGAAGATGGTCGCAGCCGCGATGCGGTCGGCCGTCTTCCGGTCGGGGCGTCCGCCGGCCTCCAGCCGCGCGCGATAGTCCGGCCAGGTCACCAGCCCCGGCACCACCACGCAGCGGGCGGCGGGAAAGATGCGGGTGAGCGCGGCAGCCGGCGCCGGTTCGATGCGCAGGTTCTCGCTCTCGCTGGGGGGCGCGATGGCGATGTCGATCCCCGCCTCGCGCCGCAGCCGTGCCAGCAGCCGCGAGAGGTCGCCCGCGTGCCGCGCAAACCCCTGCATGCGCACGCGGATCGGCGTCTCGAAGCGCAGCAGATGCGGCAGTTCGCGCCCGTCCTCGCGAAAGAAGCTCAGTGCGACGAAAGCTGCCGCGAGATCGGCATTGGCAATGCGCACCGGCCCCGGCGCGAGCGCCGCGCCGTAGCCCGCAAGCGGCGGCGGTTCCGCTGCGGGCGGTGCCGCCGGATCGGTCACCACCGGCACAGGGGCATCGCAGCCGGCCAGCGTGACCAGCGCCGCGGCCAGCGCGACGCCCGCCCGCCTCATCGCTGGTAGCGGATGAAGGGCGTCAGATGGCCGATGCGGTCATAGAGCCGCCGCGCCGTGGTGTTGAAATCCTGGGTCAGCCAGTAGACCGAGGGGCAGCCCGCCTCGTCGGCCGCGGCATAAACCGCCTCGATCAGCGCCCGCCCCGCGCCGGTGCCGCGCGCGCTGTCATCGACATAGAGGTCCTGCAGATAGCACACATTCTCCACCCGCCAGCAATGGCGGTGAAAGAGATAATGCGTCAGCCCGATCACCTTTCCATCCCGCTCGGCCACCAGCCCGCGGAACTCGTTGGCGCGGCCCGAAAGCAGGCGCTCCCAGGTCACCTCATAGACCCGCTCGCTGACGGAGGTCTCGTAGAACTGCAGGTAGAGGGTGAAGAGCCGCCGCCAGTCGGCGTGATCGGCCTCGGCCAGCGGGCGGATGGTGGTGGCGTTTGCAGTCATCGATTGCTCTCCCGGATGGATTGCGACGCTACCCCTTCCGCGCTGGGAGGAGGCGTGCCGTCGGCGAGGGCGGTGCACGACCCTGGGTGGGCGCGGCATGATGGCAACACGAGCGTTGGTGTTTCCTTCATGTCTGCCGGCTGTGCCTTTGGTCGGCGTTGCAATGCGCCCTCCCGGGGGGAGGGTCGGGCGCCGCCCGGCTGCGCCGGGCGAGGCATATGTCAGTGTCGACTCTCCTTCGCAATTCGGATTGCGCGTGGAGGCGCGTTGCAGGAATCCGCCGCACCTACCGCCCCTGCCGGCGGGCCATGAAGGCGAGCCGCTCGAACAGATGAACATCCTGCTCGTTTTTCAGAAGCGCGCCATGCAGCCGCGGCAGTGCGTCGGTCGGCTTGCGGCGCAGATCGGCCGGATCCATGTCCTCGGCCACCAGCAGCCTGATCCAGTCCAGCGCCTCGGAGGTCGAGGGCTTCTTCTTCAGCCCCGGCGTCTCGCGCAGCTCGAAGAACTGGTTGAGTGCGGCCGAGACCAGCTGCCGCTTCAGCCCCGGGAAATGCACATCGACGATCTGCGCCATCGTGTCGTGATCGGGAAAGCGGATGTAGTGAAAGAAGCAGCGGCGCAGGAAGGCGTCGGGCAGGTCCTTCTCGTTGTTCGAGGTGATGATGACGATCGGCCGGTGACGGGCGCGGATGGTCTCGCCGGTCTCGTAGACATGGAATTCCATCCGGTCGAGCTCCTGCAGAAGGTCGTTGGGAAACTCGATATCGGCCTTGTCGATCTCGTCGATCAGCAGCACCACCTTTTCGTCGGCGGCAAACGCCTCCCACAGCTTGCCGGGACGGATGTAGTTGGAAATGTCGCGCACCCGCTCGTCGCCGAGCTGGCTGTCGCGCAGCCGGGTCACCGCATCGTATTCGTAAAGCCCCTGCTGGGCCCGGGTCGTGGACTTGATGTTCCACTCGATCAGCCGCAGCCCCAGCGCGCGGGCGACCTGGCGGGCAAGCTCGGTCTTGCCGGTGCCGGGCTCGCCCTTTACCAAGAGCGGCCGCTCGAGCCGGATCGCCGCGTTGACCGCGACGTTGAGGTCGTCGGTGGCCACATACTCGGCCGTTCCGGTGAATTCCATGCGCTGCTCCGATCCCCTGCCTGCCCCTGCCGGCGCGGTCAACTTATCCTACCGATCTGCAGAATCCAGACAAGTTCACCCATGTAAGGCGTGACAACGCATCGCTTTTTCGCTATGCGGAGCGCGTGGCCCGGCCCGGCTCTCTGGTGGGGGAACCGTGCGGCGCGTGGGAGGTGGCTGTTCGTGGGGAGTAGGGGGATGAAGTCTGAAAACGTACTTGGTTCCGACTATGTACCGAGCGAGAACGAACCCTTCATGAACGAGCGGATGAAGGAGTATTTCCGCCGCAAGCTTCTGGAATGGAAGGTCTCGATTCTCGCCGAATCGCGTGAAACCGTCTCGGTGATGCAGAACTCGACCCGGAACATTCCCGATCTCGCCGATCGGGCCTCGGAAGAATCCGACCGGGCACTGGAACTGCGTACCCGCGATCGTCAGCGCAAGCTGATCGCCAAGATCGACGCGGCGCTGCGCCGGGTCGACGATGGCACCTATGGCTATTGCGAGGAGACCGGCGAGCCGATCTCGCTCAAGCGTCTGACCGCCCGGCCGATCGCCACCCTGTCGCTGGAGGCGCAGGAGCGCCACGAGCGCAAGGAGCGCGTCTATCGCGACGACTGAGGCCGGAATATGGGCATGCGGCGAGCTATGCTCGAAGGTCGGGGCGACGATACAGCTTTCGCGCCGGCGGGACCGTCAACGGAAACCGCAGAGCAACATCGCCCGCCGGCTCGCGACGTTCCGCGAAGGCGCCACGAAATGCGGCCGCGGCAGGATTCGCCCTGATTTCTCCTCTTGCAGGTAGAGGCCGCTGCAAGATCCGGCTGCTTGCCGGTATGTTGAATGCACCGATCATGATCGCGCGCGCGTAAAATAATTTGAAGAGAGTCCTGCAAAACCCGGATGCAGACAGGCACCCTGAATGTGTCAGGCTTCAAACCAATCAAATCTGCGCGCCCATAAAATAATTAGAAAATAAATTTGCAATCAATATTTTACAATCAACAGTGAAAATAAGAAAATCATATGTAGCGCCGCATTTCGCGGCGCCCAGGCG
>RFIR01000136.1 GCA_003695135.1 Alphaproteobacteria bacterium
CAAATCAAATCTGCACGCGTATAAAGTAATTGGAAGAGAGTTCTGCAAAACTCCGGCGCGACGGGGCATCCCATGCGAGACGCGCTTTCTGCAAACGTGTATTGCGCGGGTGTAAAATAATTAGAAAATAACTTCGCAATCAATATTTACCAAATAGGTGAAAATCAGGAACAAACTTCGCTGGCGCCGCATTTCGCGGCGCCCGAGCGCAACGCTCGGGTCTGGCTGGTTGAGTTTTGCAGAGGTCTCTAGCAAATAACTTTGTAATCAATATTTAACAACCAACAGTGAAATGAGGAAACGCGAGTAGCAACGCATTTCGCCTCCGCCCGAGCGCAGCGTCCGGGTCTGGCCAGCGGAGTTTCGCGGGGGTCTCTTCCAATTACTTTGCGGGCGCGCAACCATCATCCCTGCAAAACCCTGTGCTTTTCGAGAACCCGCCGGCATCCAAGTATTGCAGGGGTATTTCAATCATTGCACATGCGCGAGGATTATCGCCTGGCCGTATGGCGCATTCGCCTTCAGATCGGCGGAACGCCTGCATGGCTTCCTCCGCGCGCGCGCCGAAGATCTTCCAGAGATTGGTGACTTCGATGACGGCTTCCTGGCTCATCTGATCTCGCCGGGCACAAGTGTCAAAGCCCCGGCGCGAGACTCCCGCGCCGGGTCATGCCGGTGGGTGGAGAGGCGGCAGGTCAGAGTCCCAGCATCGCGTCGACGCGATCGCTGTCCTTCGCGACCTCGGCCGGATCGCGGCCATTGGCGCTGATTTCATAGGCCAGCCCGCTGACGTCATCGGCGGTCAGCTGGAAGTTGGCCAGGAATTCCGCGATCGTCGGCGAGCGCCCCTCGAGCGATTTCGACCACGCGATCTGCACCCGCTTGAGCGCGTCCTTCGTGGCAACATGGGACTTGTTGTACCAGTCGGGGTCATCCGACGGCTGGATCATCTTGTACTTCTCCGGGTTATAGGGCGGTTCGGAGAGCATCACCACTTCGAACATGTACCATATGGCGTGCGGCTTGTAGCAGTCGAACGCATGGCCCTCGCCCTTGGCGATGCTGTCCTTCACGCGCGCGGTCTTGACGCTTTCCTCGGCCCGGATCGGTTCGATGAAATCGAGAAGCCCGTAATCGCGAACCTTCACCTCGTTGACATTGGCCGAGGCCCAGCCCGGCGCGCCGATCCACATCTCGCCCTTGCCGTTGCCGTCGCTGTCCGTGGCGGCGGCCACTTCGGGCCGGCCGAGATCGGCGATGTCGGTGATGTTGAACCTGGCGGTGAAATCCTTCGACACGCAGTAGCCCTGGTTGCCCTCGCAGGGATGCGACGTCAGAACCACGGTGCCGGCGCCGTCGACGTATGTCCTGGTGAAGCTCTCCTGGTTGGGCAGCCAGACGTCGGGATGCACGTCGATATCGCCCTTGCCCTGATCCATCGCCTGAAAGATCATGGCATTGTTGCCGGGTACGTATCCGACCTTGCCGCCGATCCGCCGGTGTGCAGGACCAGCACACGGTCGGTCGGCCCGAAGAAGCCGTGCCGGATCATCCCGATCAGCCCGGCCATGCCCTTGGCCGAATAGACCGGGTCGAGCAGAAGACCCTCGAGCCGCGCGGTGAGGCAGATCGCCTCCAGCGTGCTCTCGGCCGGAATCCCGTAACCCGCCCCCACATAGCCGTCATCGACGAGAATCCTGCTGCGCGGAACGCTGCCGCCCCCAGCTTCTCAAGCGTCTTCTGGGTCAGCGCATGCACGGCCGACATCTGCCTGTCGCGTGGCCGGCGCACGCTGACCCCCATCACCGGCAGGGCATCGCCGAGCGCGTGGAAGCCCGCGACCAGACCGGCCTGCGTGCCGGTGCTGCCCGTTGCCGTCACCAGCCAGTCGAACCTCTGTCCGGTTTCCGCCATGTTGTGGACGATCTCCCGGGCACACTCGACATAGCCCAGCGCACCGGTCGGATTGGACCCCCCGCCGGGGATGAAGTAGGGCCGGTGCCCCTGTGCAGGCAGCCCCCTGGCCAGGTTCGCGGCCTCGGCATTCGTGTCCAGCCCGCCGGGCCGGAACTCGTAGGTCGCACCGAACAGCTCGTCGAGCAGCACGGCGCCCGTCTTCTCGTAGCCGGCGTCGCGATCGGGCATGCGGCGCTCGAGCAGGGCGTGGTGCTTCATCCCGATCTTGCAGGCGGCCGCGGCCGTCTGGCGGACGTGGCTGGACTGCACCGCACCCTGGGTCACCCGCATGTCGGCAGTTTCGCGCAGCGCCTCGCCGACCAGAAACTCCTGCCTGCGTGTCTTGTTGCCGCCCGTGGCGAGACCCGTGCAGTCATCACGCTTGACGAACAGGCTGGGGTCGCCCAGCTCCTCGCCAAGGCGCGGCATCGCTTCTATCGGCGTCGGCCCGTGGCAGAGCGTGATCCGCGGAAACCGGTCGAGCGCCAGCGCGGTCGTGCCTGGAGGCAGTGCTTCGGTTTCGGCCATGACACATCCCTGCCCTCGCTCAGCTGCGAGGATCCTGCCGCGGCGCTGGCGTGCCATCCAGTTTCATGTTTGTGAGACCCCCGCAAAACCCGGATGTAGACGGGCATCCTGAATGTGCCAATTTTCAAACCAATCAAGTCTGCGCGCGCATAAAATAATTAGAAAATAAATTTGCAATCAATATTTTACAATCAACGGTGAAAACAAGAAAATCATATGTAGCGCCGCATTTCGCGGCGCCCGAGCGCAACGCCCGGGTCTGGCTGACATAGTTTCGCAGCGGTCTCTTTGTATAACATCATTCAGAATTTGAATGATCCGGGCTGACGACATGGATATCCATC
Source organism: Alphaproteobacteria bacterium (assembly GCA_003695135.1). Classification (GTDB taxonomy): domain Bacteria; phylum Pseudomonadota; class Alphaproteobacteria; order Rhodobacterales; family Rhodobacteraceae; genus J013. The sequence goes on from RFIR01000136.1 coordinate 2,829, forward strand.
TCTTTCGCGATCTCGAGCGGGTCAGGCGCACCGGCAACTTTTCCCAGGCCGCGGTTCTGGCCCATCTCGGCCAGCCGGCCTTCAGCCGGCGCATTCGCGCCCTGGAGGCCTGGGTCGGGGCCACCCATGTCGACAGGTCGCGTCAGCCCGTGCAACTGACGCAAGCCGGGCAGCAGATGCTGGAGGCCGGACTGCAGGCCCTGACGCGGATCGAGACCGAACGCAGCCAGATCCTGGAATCGCAATCCCTGCCCGACAACTATGTCGTGACCTTCGGCGCCCAGCATTCGATCGGCTGGCGCTTCCTTCCGGTCTGGCTTCAGGCGCTGGAACAGGCATTCGGCCCGATGCTGTCGCGTCTGCGCGCCGACGATCTGCCCGGCTGCATGCGCGATCTGCAGAACGGCGATGTCGATTTCGTGATTGCCTATCACAGCCATGTCGCGGGCCCGTCCAGGCTCTCGCAGGCACAATCGGTGCCCTGGGGCAAGTCTCCGGTGGTGCTGGAATCCATGATCATCGGGGCCGACAGGCTGATCCCGGTATGCCGGCCGGGCTCGGACGGAAAGCCGATATTCAGCTTCGACAACCGGGATATCGAGATGCCGTTTCTGAGATTTGGCGACGGCGCGCCGATCAGCCGGCACCTCGAGCCGCTGTTGCGCGAAAGGTCGCTTTCCGGCCGCCTGCGAACGGTCTACGAGAACTCGATGGCCGGTGCGCTGCGGGTCAGGGCGAAGGCGGGTGAAGGGGTGGCCTGGCTGCCCGGGAGCCTCGTTGCCCCCGATCTCGAAAGCGGTCTTCTGGTCCGGACCGGAGAGCCCGACTGGGATGTCGGTCTCGAAATCCGGCTCTACCGGGACAGGGAACGCACCAACCGCGTGACCCGCTCCATCTGGTCCTTTCTGGAAGTCCGGCAGTCGGTTCCGCTTCCGGCGGATGGATGGGGGGCCGGCCGTCCTCATCATTCCGCGAAAGGCTCCGTGGCGGGGCATCGCACGCCCGCATGGTCTCGCGTTCCGGTGGTGGTGCGTGCGGACAGGGTTGCCGCCAATCCCGTATCCGCCGCCATCGGATCGCGCTCATCCGCTGGCGGGCGCGTCGGAAGCTCTGGTCGAACGAGCGCGATGCGAACAGCCCGCGGAACCCGGCCCGGCATGGTTTGCCGCATCCTGACAGTTCACTGGCAGGCCGCCCCCTCGCAGCAGTTCAGCCAGAAGTGACCCCGCAATGGCGACAATCGACGGCGGCACGGGCGACGATTC
>RFIR01000137.1 GCA_003695135.1 Alphaproteobacteria bacterium
ACCGGCGACTGACCCGCCGTTATCCCGCAAGATGAAAGGACCCGAACATGTTTCGATCGCTGAGCGCATTGCCCATCGCCCTCATGCTCGCCGTCGGCACGCCCGCGCTCGCCCAGCAGGAGCCGTCGCTGGAGGACCGCGTGCAGAGCTTCATCGAGGCGGCCAAGGAAAACGCCGCCAGCGTGAATGCGCGTTATGAGGGGCTGATCGACAAGATCCGCAAGGCGCAGGATTCCGACACCGTGCGCGCCGAACTGGAGGATCTCTCCTCGCAGGCCGAACTTGCCGCCAGACGCTATGGCAAGGACAGTGATCTGTGGAAGGACTACGAGAAACTCGTCGCGTTTCTGGAGGAACGCAAGGCCTACGCGCTCGACAAGCTCGAGGCGACCGGCAACGACCGCTGGCAGCAGTCCTATGACGAGTATCAGGCGCTGGGCAGGCGGCTGCAGGACGTGCGGGTGCTGATCCTGAAGGAGGCGGTGCGCGCCGATGCGCTGGCGAAGGATTTTTCCGCCGAGATCGATTGGATCACCGACATTCTGGTGCGCAAGGGCGTGGACGCGGCGGTGAGCGAGATCGAGGCGGCCTATGCCGATCTCAAATCGCTCAACGACAATCTCGAGGCCGCGCTCGACGAGGCGGCGAAATCGGTGGCCGGGCCGTCCACGGGCGATTGAGACATGCGGCCCGCGGCGGCGGCGCTCATCGCTTTCATCGGCACCATGCCGACCGGCACAGTGCTGGCCGGCGGGACCGTCGATTGCGCGCTGCTCGCCAGGCTCGATGATGCCATCGCCAGGCTTTCGGAGGCCGGGCATGAGGCCGACCGTCTGCTGGCCCGCGAGCGCGCGCGAATGGCCGGGTTCGAAAAGCAGGCCAGCGAATGCCTCGAAACCGGATCGGAGTCCGCCTGCGCCGGGCGCACGCCAGAGGAAGCCGAGGACGCGCTGGGCGAGGCGGCGCTGCTGGTCGAGCGGCTGGAGAAGGTCGGCGCCGATCTGGCCGCGCAGCTCGCGCGTGCGAAGGCGACGCGGGAGCGGCTGACGCGAGGCCATGCGGAGCCCGGCTGTGACTGAACAGGCCACCGGGCTGCCCGGGCGCCTTGCCGCGCTGCGGCGGCTGGCGCGCGGCGCTCTGGCTGCCGGCACGACGCTTGCCATCGCCGTCTATCTGGTGCTGCCGCCCCTCTGGTTTGCGCTGTTCGGGTCGGGCGAGCTCGCCAGCCGATATCTCGGCCAGCCGATCATCCGGGCCCAGATCGGTGCGCTGGCCGGGCTGGTGCTCTACCGGGCGGTGCTGCTGATGGCCGCGAACCGGCAGGCGGCGGCCAATGAGGCGCTGATCCGCTCGCTCGACGCGCCGCTGCGCGGCCCGGCGGTGCGCATCCTTTCGGCCGAGCTCGAGGCCGAGGCGGTGCCGCTGTCCTACATGAGCTGGATCCTGCCGGTCTCGGGCTTCATCGGAACGGTGATCGGCGTCTCGCTGGCCATCGCGCCGCTGGGCGCGCTGATCGACGCGACCGGCGGCATCGACAGCGCCGCCATCGGTGAGGTGCTGTCGGGGCTCAACCTCGCCTTCGACACCACGCTGTTCGGCCTGCTGGCGGTGATCCCGGCCATGGCGCTTAGCTATTCGGTCGATCTCGCCATCGGGCGCCGCATCGCCCGGCTGTGGGCGCTGGTCTGATGACCGCCGCACCCCTGCCGCCTCTGCCCCGTCGGCGCATCGGCCGCGGGCTCAGCTTCCTGGCCTTTCTTGATGTCGTCTTCGCCTCCATCGGTGTCTTCGTCGCGCTGATCGTCATCCAGTCGCTGATCGTGCGCACCGAGGACCCGGTGGCCGAACCCGACATCCTCGCCGCGCTTGCCGGCGAGACGGTGCTGGCGCTGGCCGCCGATACCGCCGAATGGGGGGAGCTGGCCCGGCCCGGGCAGATAGAGCGATTTCCGGCAGATGACTTCATCGACTGGGCGGGCGCGCTCAGCCGGCAGGCGAACCGGGTGCTGAATGTCGAGATCTTCTTCGCCCTTGCCGACGCACAGCCGCGCGAGGCGCTGAAGGCGCGGATGGAGGCGGTGGCCAGGGCCGGCATCGGCGCCGGCCGCACGCCGCCCTTCGTCACGGTGTGGCGGCCGATGCTGGCGGGCGAGGACGCCGCGGCGCTGCTGCGCCAAACCGCAGGGCTGGATGACGGGGACAGGCGCGATGCCCCGCAACCGTGATCCGCTCGAAACCGGCGCGCAGGGCTTTGCCGACATCGTCACCAACCTGCTCGCCATCCTGGTTATCGTTACCCTGATCGCGCTGGTACTGGCCGCGAGCCAGAGCCGCCCCGTCGCCTATGCCGTCGACCGCCCGGCGGATACGCCGCAGGTGTTCCCGCTGCCGCCACAGACCCGGCTGCCCGGTTTCACCGAACATTTCCTCGTCTCGGGCGGCAGGCTGAGCGCGATCCGCTTCGACCGGCTGGCCGACGCGATGGCCGCGCGCGCGCTCGAGGGTTCGGGACAGATCGCGCTGCTCGATGCCGGCTGGCCGGAGATGCGCTACGAAAACCCGCCGCTGCCGCCGCGCCGCGACATCGGCGAATACCGCATCAGGCTGACCCTGCCCGAGCCGGGCGATCTGCCCGAACGCTCCATAGACGAGCTGATCGCGGCGATCGAGGCGCAGAGCTATGCGCGCGGGCTGTTCCCGAATTTCCTCGTCACCCCCAGCGGCTTTGCCCTCTTTACCGACATCGAGCGGCGGCTGGTCGCGGCCCGGCGCTGCTTTCGCTGGGTGCTGACGCCGGAGAATCGCATTACCTATCATCGCAAGTTCTATTTCTTCGCCGATTTCGCGGCGCGGCGCTGCGCGTCATGAGGCATCCGCGCACACGGATCGGCGCATTCGCCGCGCTCTCTGTCATCGTTCTGCTGCTGGCATCGGTGTTCTTCCTGCCGCCGACTCCGCCGCCGTGCTGCATTCCCCCCGTTCCGCCAAAGCCCTGCGACCGGTGGCAGGACCGGGTGCGGCGCATGGCTGGCGAATGGAACCCGGCCGCGCATCCGGCAAATCCCGATTGCGGCGAGCCGGCACCGGGTGCGCCAAAGGCCGACATCTTCCTGTTGCGCCAACCCGGCCATCTGGAGGATCTGCGCAAGCATCCCGATTTCGCCGACTGGCAGGCCGCCTTCGCCGCCGCCGAGCTGCGGCGCGATCCAAAGGCGCGCATCGCCGCCTTCACCGCGCTGGCCGAGCGCATGACCGAGCCACTCCTGGTCTGGCGGGGGTGGATCGGGGCGGCGCGAACCGCGCTGCGCAGCAAGGCGACCGACGAGGCCGCGCGCTACGCCGGGCTGGCCCTCGCCGCAGCCGAGACCCTGCCGCCCGGCGCCGCGGCCGATGCGCATTACGTGCTGGGCGTGGCGGCAAGGGATCCCGAGACGCGCCTGCGCGCCCTGCTGGCCGCGGTGCGCGCCGATCCGGGCTATTTCGATGCGCATATGGCGCTGTTGCGCCAGATCTCACAGATGATCGCGCGGCCGGAATTCGCCGATCGCGCCGAGCTGATGGCCGACTGGGCGCTCGATTCGCTGGAATATCTCGCGCGGATCGAGGATCGCAGCCTGCTGGCCGAGGCGCGCAGCGCATGGACGCCGAACGAGGCCCGCCCCGGCGCGCGCATGCTGCTGGTCGCGGCCTATCTGGAATGGCTGACCGGCAATCTGCCCGAGGCCCGGCGCAAGCTCGACCGCGCGCGTGCCTCTTGCGAGGGCGGCCGGCAGGGCGATCCGTTCTGCGCCCGGGTCGATGACATGGCCCGCGCGCTGGGGAAGATCGGTGAGCGCTGAGGTGATCCCGCTGGCGTGGACGGGCGGCCTGATCGCCGCCACTATGCTGGTCCTGCGGCTGATCTTCCCCGCCGGTCATCGCGGCGCGAACATCCTGCATGGCGCCGGCGCAGTGGCGGGGCTCGGCGTGCTCGCTCTTGGCGTGCTGGCCGACAGGGCCGCGGGCGGCGCTTGGCTGCTGCTGCTGGCCGCGGCATTCGCCGCCCAGGATGCCACGCGCGGCCGGGACGCGCTGGACCGGCTGGTCGCGGGTGCGGTTCCGGGTCTGCTGGCGGTTTGCTGCCTCGCCCTGGTCCCTTTCGCGGTTCGGCTGCTGCCTGCGGGATGGGCATTCGCCGGCGCTGCCATTCTCGGACCGGCCGCAATCCTGGCGGCGATGACCGCGCGTGGCTGGCGCGCAGCGGCGCCGACGGCGGCGACCGTGTTCTGCTTCGGCTTCTTCATCCATCTCGGCGCCGGCCTGACCGGCCCGCCCGTCTGCCTCGCCGCCGGCACGATCTGCCTGTCCTCCGGCCCCGCCGCGCCCATCCCGCTGGAGCTGCCGGCAATGATCCTGCTTGCCGCCTTCACCCGGCCGCAATCTGGGACACCGCCGCCCTCTGCGGGTCGCAATTCAACCATAATGGACGGTTAACCATGACACATCCGCTGCAGGACCTTGACCGTGTCGGCAGTGCAGATGGCGTGCTTGCGTAGATGTAGCTCAATTGTTGGATGCCGGTGACAATGACACATGCGGAGTGGTCTGAACGGGACGAGCTTGCGCTCAGGCGGATGCTTCTCGACGAGGACGAGGATGCCTGGGACCGTCAGTTGACGGCGGGGGTCAGGACCGGCCGGCGCGGCACCGCGGGGCATTGGGGATCCGCAGCCGAGCGGCTTGGCAGCTTCCGCTCGGGCGCCGGCCCCGCCGTGGGTGGCCTGCGCTTCTTCATTGCCGTTGCCGGCGGGGCGGCGCTCGCCCTGTCCGCGGTGTGGCTGGCGGTCAGCTCAACGCTTCCGGCGGCCGGGGAGCGGCCGGCAGAGATCGCCTCACAACTGCCGGCATCCGACCCGACATCCGATCCAATACCCGAAGCCCCCCGCCCGGCCGCAGCGTCGCCAGCAACGAACCTGTCCGCTTCCATCCCCGTGCGAGCGACGCCGGACGCAGCGGCTGTGACGGTGGCCGAGACCCCCGCCCCGGCACCGGTACTGGTCACCCCCGGCGGCAGCCAGCAGGCAGTGCTGCTCTCCCCGCGCGTCAGCGGCGGGCTTGAGGTACGCGCGCTGGGTCTGCGGCAGGTGCCGGGCTCTGTACATGTGCTGTGGCAGGTGGGCGAGGATGGCCGGGTGGGGTACCTCGCCAGTCTGAAGAAGCAGCCGGTCATGCTGAACGACCGCGCCCTGCGGCCGGGCATGCGGTTTTTCGTCACCATCGAGAAGGCGGGCGCGCCGCTTGAGGCGCCCGGCGGGCCCGTCACCATGTCGGGCACTGTTCCCCGGGGCTGACCGACCCTCACTTTCCTGCACTGCAAGGGA
>RFIR01000138.1 GCA_003695135.1 Alphaproteobacteria bacterium
GACCGCGTGCTGGAAGGCGACAGCATTTCGGTGATGAACGCGCTGCCGGCCGCATCGGTCGATCTGATCTTTGCCGACCCGCCCTACAATCTCCAGCTCAGGCGCGAGCTGCACCGGCCGGACAACTCGCGCGTCGATGGCGTCGACGATGCCTGGGACAGTTTTTCCAGCTTCGCCGCCTATGACCGCTTCACCCATGCCTGGCTGGGCGCGGCGCGTAGGCTGCTCAAGCCCGATGGCGCAATCTGGGTGATCGGCACCTATCACAACGTGTTCCGGCTGGGCTGCGCGCTGCAGGATCTGGGCTTCTGGATCCTCAACGACGTGGTCTGGCGCAAGACCAACCCGATGCCGAATTTCCGCGGCAAGCGGCTGACCAATGCGCATGAGACGCTGATCTGGGCCGCGCGCAGCGAGGCGGGCCGCTACACCTTCAACTACGACGCGCTGAAGGCGCTCAATGACGGGCTGCAGATGCGCTCAGACTGGCTGTTGCCGATCTGCTCGGGCAGCGAGCGGCTGAAGGACGCGGACGGCGCCAAGCTGCACCCGACCCAGAAGCCCGAGGCGCTCTTGCACCGGGTGCTGCTGGCCGCGACGCAGCCCGGCGACGTGGTGCTCGATCCCTTCTTCGGCACCGGTACCACCGGGGCGGTGGCGCGGCGGCTGCGCCGGCATTTCATCGGCATCGAGCGCGAGGCCGCCTATGCCGCCCGCGCCCGCGAACGCATCGCCGCCATCGAGCCGGCCGCGGAGGCGCTGGTCAGCGCCACCCCCTCGCGGCGGGCCGAACCGCGGGTTCCGTTCGGGCAGCTTGTCGAGCGTGGATTGCTGCAGCCCGGCGCCGAGCTGATTTCCATCGACGGTCGCCATCGCGCGCGGGTGCGCGCCGACGGCACGATCATCGCACGCGATACAAGGGGGTCGATCCACCAGGTCGGAGCGGCGCTTGAGGGGGCGCCCTCCTGCAATGGCTGGACCTACTGGCATTTCCGCCACAAGGGCCAGCCTGTACCCATCGACGTGCTGCGCCAGAAGATCCGCGCCGAGATGCAGGGCTCAGCCTGAGTTTCCGCCCGATGCCGATTGTGGCATCGCACCTTGCCCCGCCTCTCCGGCGGGGTTTTCTTTTTTTTGCGGCTGGCCATACCAGCCGCCCCTTCGAGCGGCCCGTCCGGCGAGAATGCCCGAACCGAAGTCATGACGGACCGGCATCGTGTCAAGCAGCGCCAACCCGTGCCGATGTGCTCGGGCGCCGCGAAATTGTGGCGCCAGCGAAGTTTTCTCCCGATTTTCACTAGTTTGATAACTAGAGACCCCCGCAAAACCCTGCCGGCCAGACCCGGGCGCTGCGCCTGGGCGCCGCGAAATGCGGCGCCGGCGAAGTTTGTTCCTGATTTTCACCTATTTGATAAATATTGATTGGGGAATTATTTTCTAATTACTTTACGCGCGCGCGGTCATGATCCCTGCAAAGCCTTGTGCTTTTCGAGAATCCGCCTGCATCCATGTATTGCAGGGGTATTCCTATCATTGCACATGCGCGAGGATGTTCGATTGGCCGTATCATACCCGATCCGCTCCACCCGCCCGGAGAGCGCAGCGATCCGGGCATGCGCCCGTTCGGCCGCTCACTCGAACGCATGGCGTTCGCGGCCTCACCCCCCCGGCGGGCGGGCGCCCTCGCGTCCGAAACAGGGGGCGAACCGAAACACAGGCGGCATGCCCCGATGTACCACCGCCTCACGCCGCGACGGGCAGGGTTCCGGCCGAATAGGGGCGCCAGTCGGTGATCTCGGGATAGAAGACCGAACGCCACTTGCGCACGCGCGGGTTCATCATGCGCAGAAAGAGCGGCGGCACGGCGGCGATCAGGCACATCACCGGATAGCTGTAGGGCAGCTGCGGCGCGAGGTTGCGGTCATGGCTCTGCAGCAGGGGAAACCGCCGGTCGGGCTTGTAGTGGTGATCGGAATGGCGCTGCAGGTTGATCAGCAGCCAGTTGGAGACGGTCTGCGCCGCGTTCCAGCTGTGCCGCGGCCGCACCGGCTCGTAGCGCCCCCCGCCCAGATGCTTGCGCGTCAGCCCGTAATGCTCGACGTAATTGACGATCTCCAGATGATAGACCGCCACCAGCGCCTGCAAGAGATAGAGCCCGACCCCGCCCCAGCCGCCGATGGCATGGGCCACGCCCAGGCAGGCCGCAGCCCCGCCGCCATACTGCCAGAACGGGTTGGATGCGTGCCAGACCGGGCGGCCGCGGCGGGCGAGGCGGTCGCGCTCGACCTGCCAGGCCTGGATCAGACAGCCCCACAGCACGCGCGGGAAGAAGCGGAAGAACGGCTCGTTGTAGCGCGCGGTCACCGGATCGCGCGGCGTGGCGACCAGCCGGTGATGCACATGCAGATGCTCGGTCTCGAAATGGCCGTAGAGCGTGGTGATCAGCAGCGCCCGGCCCAGCCGCCTTTCCCAGCGATTGCGCTGGTGGATCAGCTCATGGGCGTAGTTGATGCCGACGCCGCCGGTGATCACGCCCAGCGCCATGGCCAGCAGCACCGCCTCGGCGGTGGAGAGGTGATCATAGCGGAAGACGGCGATCAGGGTGGCGAGGATCAGGCCGATCTGGACCGGCAGCCAGATCCAGGTGATCAGCCGGTGCCAGATGAGCCGCCGCGCCTCGGTCATCGGGTCGAGCGCGTCTTCCGAGCGGCCCGCCAGCCGGTCGAGAATGGCGATGGCGACATAGCCATAGGCGGGACCCAGCGCGATCCACCAGCCGCCATGGACCAGCCCCAGCAGATGCGCGGGCACGAAGACCAGCGAGATGGTGAATGGCAGCGCATGCAGGAACAATCCGAACCCTCCCCCGTTCTCAGACCCCCGGCCCGGCTGCGCCCAGCCCGGCAAGACCGATGTCAAGCGCCTTGCGCATCACGCTGGGCAGCGCCCCGCGATCGGGCTGGCGGAACGAGCCGACATCCGGCTCGGCCGCCATGCCGGCCTCGGCGGCCAGTACCCTAAGCTCCAAGCGGAAATGGGTAAAGACATGGTGAACCGTGCCGGCCTCGCGCCAGTCGGCCGCAAACGGCGGGGCGGGATCGGGGCGCATGTCCTGCCACGCGGTTCCGGGCAGGCCCAGCATGCCGCCCAGAAGCCCGTTCCGCGGCCGCCGCTCCAGCAGTACCGCGCCGTCAGGCCGGCGCAGCAGATAGGCAATGCCATGGCGTTGCGGCTTGGGTGCACGCGGGGCGCGCAGCGGATAGCGCTCAGGGGCACCCTCGCGACGCGCCGCACAAAGATCGGCCAGCGGACAGTCGGGGCAGCGGGGCGATTTCGGGGTGCAGAGGGTCGCGCCCAGATCCATCACCGCCTGGGCATGATCGCCCGGATGCCGCCGCGGCGTCAGCGCCGCGGCGCGGGCGCGCAGCGCCGGCCTGGCAGCGGGCAGCGGCGTGGGTTCGGCATAGAGCCGCGCCATGACGCGTTCGACATTGCCATCGACCACCACCGCCGGCCGGTCGAAGGCGATGGCGGCAATCGCCGCGGCGGTATAGGCGCCGATACCGGGCAGAGCCAGGAGCCCGGCCTCGTCTTCGGGAAACCGCCCGCCTGCGGCGCTGACTGCCCGCGCACAGCGGATCAGGTTGCGCGCGCGGGCGTAATAGCCCAGCCCCGCCCATTCAGCGAGCACCGCCTCTTCCGGCGCGGCGGCCAGCGCCTGCACGTCCGGCCAGCGCGCCAGGAAGCGGTGGAAATAGGGTATGACCGCGGCCACGGTGGTCTGCTGCAGCATCACCTCCGACAGCCAGACCCGATAGGGATCGGCGCCCCGCCCCGACCCGGGCGGCAGACGCCAGGGCAGGGTGCGGGCGTTCTGCGCATACCAGCGCCGCAGCCTTTCCGGTACCGCCCGCTCCATCGCCTCCCCCGACCGCGCGCACCGCCCGTGCAACTTCATGCTTTCACCGCGCGGCACAATGGTTAAACTGCAGCCCAGCCGGATGAAAGGCATGAGGGCAATGGCAGGGCGGCAGGGCAGCGGCAATGGCGACGCGGATTTCACCCGCCGGCGCGGGCGGCGCGGATTCGCGCATCTGGCCAGCCTCGCCCGGCCGGGGCTCGGCAAGGCCGCGGCGCGGCGGGGGTTGAGCGAGCTGCGCCTGCTCACCCACTGGGCCGAGATCGCCGGGCCGGATGTCGCCGCCATCTGCCTGCCCCAACGCATCAGCCATCGCGGCCGCGCGCTGGCGGGCACGCTGATCGTGCAGGCCCGTCCCGGGCGCGGGCCGGAAATCGACATGATGGCGCCGCAGATCATCGAGCGGGTCAATGCCTGCCTGGGCTATGGCGCGGTCAACCGTCTGCGCGTGGCCCATGCCTCGGCCGCCGGCTTTGCCGAGGCGCAGGCCGCCTTCGATGCCGCCGGCGCACCGCCCGCCCAGCTGACGCCGGATGCAAGAACCCGTGAGCGGGTCGCCGCCACGGTTGCCAAGGTTGCCGATGCGGAGTTACGAGCGACGCTGGAAAGGCTGGGCCTTGCCATTGCCATGCGGAATTCCGCAGGAAGGAGCTGACCGATGACCCTCGCGCCCGATCGCCGCGCATTCCTGCTGATGGCCGGAGCTGCCGCCCTGCCGCTCTCGCCCGCCCGCGCCGCCGAGGATCCGCGGCTGGTCGACATGATGATCGGCGATGCTTCGGCGCCGGTGGAAATCATCGAATACGCCTCGTTCACCTGCCCGCATTGCGCGGCGTTTCACAACGAGAAGCTGGGCAAGCTGAAGACTGCCTATATCGACACCGGCAAGGCGCGGCTGATCCTGCGCGAGGTCTATTTCGACCGCTTCGGGCTGTGGGCGGCGATGGTGGCCCGCTGCGAGGGCGCCAAGCGCTATTTCGCCATCGTCGACGAGCTGTTCCGCACCCAGCGCGAGTGGAGCCGCGGCGACAACGATGCCCAGATCGCCGGCAATCTGCGCAAGATCGGACTGCTGGCCAACATCCCCGAAGACCGGCTCAAGGCCTGCATGAGCGATCAGGCCTTCGCCAACAGCCTGGTCGACATCTTCCGCCGCCATGCCGAGGCCGATCGGGTCGAATCGACGCCGACCTTCTTCATCAATGGCGAGAAGGTGCAGGGCAACCAGCCCTATGAGGTGTTCGTGAATGCGATCGAGGCCAGCCTGAAATAGGCGCATCCCCGGGGTTGCGCATCCGCCCGATTGACCGCGCTCCTGCCCCGAGGGCAGAGCATCGAGTATTTGGGCCAAGAAGAAGGCACCGCGTCGGCGCTGCTTGCATGGCTCTCGAACATGTCCGCCGGAGGCATCCGCGCCGCGCCCCCGCAATGGGGGTGGCAAGGCGGGCATCCGGCCTGCCGGGCCGGGAATGGCCCCGCAGGTTGATCTGGAACAAGGCCCGCACAACATCCGGAGCCTAGGCTGAATTTCAGTGCAGTTTGGCGTGGAGCCCATCAGTGGAGGCTGCAGGATGAGCATGCTGACCGGAGGCACATGGGTGCTGGTTGCCGATGGCGAAAAGGCCCTTTTCGCGCGCAACCTCACCGATGCGCAGAACCCCAATCTCCAGATCATCCGCCATATCGAGCAGGACAACCCGCCGACCAGGGAGCAGGGCACCGGGCGGCCGGGGCGCACCGATATCGGCAACGGGCTGCGGGCGGCGGTGGAGGAGACCGACTGGCACCGGCTGGCCAAGGACCGCTTTGCCGACGAGCTGGCCGACTTGCTCTATCGCATGGCCCATCGCGGCGATTTCGAGCGCATCGTCATCGTGGCGCCGCCCCGGATCCTGGGCGAGCTGCGCCGGGTGATGCACAAGGAGGTCACGGAGCGCGTGGTGGCGGAACTGCCGAAGGAACTGACCGGCCATCCCATGCACGAGATCGAGGAATTGCTGATGCGGGCCGTCTGAGCCCGGCCCCGATCAGCCGCGCGCCGGCTACCGGTCCGTGCGGGACGCGCCCCCGCCGGCCTCGGCGAACAGGCACAGCATCTGCAGCGCGAGCGTGGCCCCGGCCAGCGCGGTGATCTCGGCATGGTCATAGGGCGGCGAGACCTCCACCACATCCCCGCCGCGCAGATCGAGCCCGGCCAGCCCGCGCATCAGCGAGAGCGCCTGGTGGCTGGTCAGCCCGCCCGCGACCGGGGTGCCGGTGCCGGGCGCGAAGGCCGGGTCGAGGCAGTCGATATCGAAGCTCAGATAGCAGGGCGCATCGCCGACGCGCTCGCGGATCGCGGCGACGGTCTCGGCAAGCGGCGTCTCATGCACCGCGATCGCGTCGCGGATGGCGATGCCCATCGGCTCGTCATTGGTGGTGCGGATGCCGATCTGGATCGAGCGGGCGGGGTCGATCAGCCCCTCGCGCACGGCATGGCCGAACATGGTGCCGTGATCCATGTCGCCCGGCGCGCCGGGCCAGGTGTCGGTATGGGCGTCGAACTGGATCAGCGCCAGGGCCCCGTGGCGCGCGGCATGCGCCTTCAGGCTGGGATAGCTGACATAGTGATCGCCGCCGAGCAGCAGCGCCCGCGCGCCGGTGGCGATCACCTCGCCCACCGCGCCCTCGATGCGCGCGCCGGCCGACGGCACGTCGCCGGGCGGCAGCGCCACATCGCCCCAGTCGACCACGCTCAGCCTTGCGAAGGGATCGAAGGGCGACGGCCAGGCCCGCGACCAGGCCAGGTTGGTCGATGCGGCGCGGATCGCCCGCGGACCGAAACGGGTGCCCGGCCGGTTGGTCACCGAGGTGTCGTGCGGCACCCCGATCACCGCGACATCGACCCCGGAGAGATCGCGCGCATAGCGCCGGCGGCAGAAGCTGAGCGCGCCGGAAAACATCGGCTCGTCATGGGTGATCGCATGCGGATCACCGGCCATGAAGGCATAGTCGCGGCGGTATCCGGTCACGGTCTCCTCCTCCCCATTCATGCGCCCCTTGGCGGATCGCCCCGGCGGGGTCAAGAGCGCGAAGGCTTGCAAAAATTGCGATTCTGGTCACAGAAAGGATGATGACCGCTTCGCCGAGCCCATCGCATCCGGAAACGGCGGGACCTGCGCATGAACGGGTCTACCGCGCGCTGCGCAATGCGATCCTGTGGGGCGAGCTTGCGCCGGGCGCGCCGCTGACCCTGCGCGGCCTTGCCGTCCAGCACGGGGTCAGCATGACCCCGGCGCGCGAGGCGGTGCGCCGGCTTTCGGCCGAGGGGGCGCTGTCGGTCTCCGCCTCGGGCCGGATCTCGGCACCCGAGCTTTCCGCCGACCGGCTGGAGGAGCTGGCCTCGATCCGGGCGCTGCTGGAGCCGGAGCTGGCCGCGCGCGCGCTCAGACGGGTGCATCTGGCGCTGATCGAGCGGCTCGACAGCATCAACCATCGCATCGACGAGACCATCGTCAAGGGCGATGCCAGCGGCTATGTGCGCACCAATCTGGAATTTCACCGCACGCTCTATCTGCGCGCGCAATCGCCGGCGATGCTGGCGCTGACCGAAAGCGTGTGGCTGCAGGCCGGCCCGACCATGTGCGCGCTCTATGCCCGCCGGCAGCGATCGGATGCCACCGCCAATCACCGCCGCATCCTCGCCGCGCTCAGGGCAGGCGACGAGCCGGGGCTGCGCGCGGCGATGCGCGCCGACGTCACCCAGGGCCTGCGCATGCTGACCGGCTGAGGCAGATGCTCGATGAGTTCGACCGGCATCCGATCCAGAACTGTTCCCGGCCTATCTGCACAACGTCGAAAGGCAGCGCACGCCCGAGGCGGCGCGAAGCGCCCGCCTGGGGGGCGGGCGGGCGCTGCCCGGGCTGACGCCCGGGCGGAGCATGTTCTCGTCATCGAGCCCTGGTCAGAATCCGTCATTCGAGCATATCGACGGTTGCGGCTCAGCCGTCGGGAACGGCGCGATAACCCCTGAACCCCTCCACCCGCCAGATCGCATAGTCGAAACCCCAGTCGGAATGGGTGTCGATATGGCCGCGGTCGAGAAGCTCGGCCTCGGCAAAACGCGCGGCCACCTCGCTGCCATCCCCGCGCACGGTGAAGAAGATCATCGCGCCGGTCTCGGCATCGGCGAGGCTCGCCACCATCTCGTAGTGATTGGTGATCTGCCCGGCAGGGTTCCAGACCCGGATCTGGGCGATATCGAGCCCGCCCATCCAGGCGCATTCGGCCAGCCGCCGCCGGTCGGGCGACAGCAGCATGTCGGCGCCTGCCTCCTCCATCCCGGTCAGAACGCGTTCGCAGAGCGGCCCGGATACGCGCATCTTCTTGAACGGATCGGGCGCGCGCGGCAGCCCGGTGCCCCATATCGCATAGACCCCGGCCGCGCCCCAGATCAGCACCGCGGCAATGATGCCGGTGGCCAGCTGCAGCTTCAGCCCGCGCAGCCAGCCGCGCGCCAGCAGCCAGTGCGCGGCGAGGATCGCGCCCGCGATATAGGAGGGCGCGGCCCAGTTGGCATTGGCCCCGCCGCGTACGGCCTGCACGCACATGGCCAGGATCAGCGGGGCGCTGAGCCAGACCAGCAGCCGGACCCGCCAGTCGCCGCGCCACGCGGCCCGGCGCCAGAACAGCCAGCCGAGCGCGATGAAGAAGACCGGACCGATGACCCCGGCCTGGGTGAGCAGGAATTCCGGCAGCCGCTCCGGCGTCAGCCCCAGCCCCTGATCGGCATTCTCGGCCAGATGCGCGACCGAGACGAAACCGTTCTGCGCCAGCCAGACAAGATGCGGCGCCATCACCGCCAGCCAGGCCAGCGCGGCGGCGAGCGCGCCCTTCCAGCGCAGCGCGCCCTGGCGCGAGAGAAGGGCGTAGCCGATGCCGCCGCCGGCGAAGACCAGCGCGGTGTATTTGGCCAGCGTCCCCGCCCCCAGCGCGAGGCCGAGCACGATCCACCACCCGAGGGGTTCGGGGTCCTTGCGGCGACGCTTCGCGGTCAGGGCACGGATCAGCGCATAAAGCGCCAGCGCCCAGCCCAGCATCATCGGCGGGTCGGTGGTCATCAGCGCCGAGGACACCGTCACCCCCGGCGCGAGCCCGTATCCGGTCGCCGCCCAGAACCCGGTGCGGGCATCGAAGAGCCGCCGCGCGATGACGTAGATCAGCCAGCCGATCCACAGATGGATCAGCGGCACCGGCAGGCGCAGCACAAAGCCGGTCTCGCCGGCAAGCCCGGTGACCAGCGCAATCAGCCAGGCGGTCAGCGGCGGCTTGGAATAATAGCCCCAGTCGGGGCTGAGGCCGTAGGTCCAGTATTGCGCCTCGTCGAAATGGACCGGGACGAGTTCGAGCGCGTTGAAGCCCAGCCGCAGGATGACGGCCGCCAGCAGCACCGCCAGCACCCTGCCGGTCCAGACCGCGTCCGATGTCTTCCGGCGCCGTGCCATGCCCTGCCCGCTGCCCGTTTCGTGTCTCTGCCTGCCCGCCGCGCCCTTCTTGCGCGATTGGCCGGGCGTGACAAGGGCGGGCAAGGCGCGAGCCGAAGGGGTCGGCGGTTTGCGGAAGGCCCGCACGGTAGTTCCTGAAGATCGGCCGGATTGCCGCCCGCGCCCGCCGGCCCCGGCGGGGTATCGGGCTCAGGCCGCCTTGCGCGCGCGGCCCAGCTCGCCGGCGAAGCTCTTGAACAGCGCCCGCGAGACCGGATCCTCGGCCGCCTGCCATTCGGCATGCCACTGCACCGCCATGGCAAAGCCCGGCGCGCCGGCGATGTGCAGCGCCTCGGGCGTGCCGTCCTCGGCCCGGCCCTCGATGATCACCCGCTCGCCCGGTTCGCACACCCCCTGCCCGTGCAGCGAGTTCACCCGCACCACCTCGGCGCCGAACATCTGGGCGAAGCGACCGCCCGGGGTCAGCCGCACGTCGTGGCGCAGGGCGAATTTCTCCTCCAGCGAGCCTTCGGGCGGCATGCGGTGGTTCATCCGTCCGGGCAGCTCGCGGATCTCGGGATGCAGGGTGCTGCCGAAGGCCACCGCGATTTCCTGAAAGCCGCGGCAGAGCCCCAGGATCGGCACGCCGCCTTCCACACAGGCGCGGATCAGCGGCAGCACCAGCGCATCGCGGTCGCGATCGAACGGGCCATGTGCCTCGGTCTCCTCCTGCCCGTAGAAGGAGGGATGCACGTTCGGCCGCCCGCCGGTGAAGACGAAGCCGTCGCAGCTGGCCATCAGATCGGCGATCGGCACGAAGTCTGGCAGGGCCGGCACGATCAGCGGCAGCGCCTCGCAGACGCGGGCCACCGCCTCGATGTTCATCCGCCCGGCAGCCTGGGTGACATACTGGTCGTTGATGACATGGATGTTGCCGATAATGCCGACCACTGGTCTAGACATGCGCGCCCGTCCTCCGTGATGGGCCTCATAGATAGTGTACCGCAGGGGGAAGGTCGAGCCGCTTTGGCCGAACGCCCGGCCAGGCTTCAGGCGCCGGACCCGCCCGCCTTGGCCAGCTCCCGCCATTTGTGCAGGATCGGCTCGGTATAGCCCGAGGGCTGCACCCGGCCCTTGAACACCAGATCGCAGGCGGCGGCGAAGGCCGGCCCGTCGTAAGCCGGGGCCATCGGCCGGTAGGCGGGATCGGTGGCGTTCTGGCGGTCGACCACCTGCGCCATGCGGCGCATGATCTCCAGCACCCGCTCCTCGTCGATCACGCCGTGATGGAGCCAGTTGGCGATGTGCTGGGAGGAGATGCGGCAGGTGGCCCGGTCCTCCATCAGCGCGACATCGTTGATGTCGGGCACCTTGGAACAGCCCACCCCCTGATCGACCCAGCGCACGACATAGCCGAGGATGCCCTGGGCGTTGTTCGACACTTCGGCCTCGATCTCGTCTTCCGACCAGTTGCGGCCCGGCGCCACCGGAATGGTCAGGATGTCGGAGAGCCGCGCCCGCGGCCCGCCGGCGGCGATCTCGGCCTGGCGCACATGAACGTCGACGGCGTGATAATGCAGCGCGTGCAGGGTGGCGGCGGTCGGGCTCGGCACCCAGGCGCAGTTGGCCCCGGCCTGCGGATGCGCGATCTTCTGCTCCAGCATGTCGGCCATGAGGTCAGGCATCGCCCACATGCCCTTGCCGATCTGCGCCTTGCCCGGCAGGCCGCAAGCCAGCCCGGTATCGACATTCCAGTCCTCGTATGCGCCAAGCCAGGGCTGGGTCTTCATCTCGCCCTTGCGCACCATGGGGCCGGCTTCCATCGAGGTGTGGATCTCGTCGCCGGTGCGGTCGAGAAAGCCGGTATTGATGAAGCAGATCCGGTGCCGGGCGGCACGGATGCATTCCTTGAGGTTGACCGTGGTCCGCCGCTCCTCGTCCATGATGCCGATCTTGACCGTATGGCGCGGCAGGCCCAGCACATCCTCGACCCGGTCGAAGATGGCGCAGGTGAAGGCGACCTCCTCGGGCCCGTGCATCTTCGGCTTGACCACATAGACCGATCCGGTGACCGAGTTGCGCGGGCCGTCGGTCTTCTTCAGATCGTGCATGGCGCACAGCACGGTGACCATGGCATCGAGCAGCCCCTCGAACACCTCGTTGCCGTCGCGGTCGAGCACCGCCGGCGTGGTCATCAGATGCCCGACATTGCGCACCAGCATCAGCGAGCGGCCCTTCAGCACCGCCTTCGACCCGTCGGGCCGGGTAAAGGGATAATCGGGGTCCAGCCGTCGGGTGAAGCTCCGCCCGCCCTTGGTCACCTCCTCGGTCAGGTCGCCCTGCATCAGCCCGAGCCAGTTGGCATAAGCCAGCGCCTTGTCCTCGGCATCGACGCAGGCGACCGAATCCTCGCAATCCATGATCGCGGTGATCGCGGCCTCGACATGGATGTCGGCGATGCCGGCCGGATCGGCGCGGCCGACCTCGCTGTCGGGGTCGTGGCGGAAACGGACGTGCAGCCCGTGATGGACGAGGATCGGCGTGCCGTCATCCGCGCTCGCCCCGGCGTAGCGGTCGGGATGGGCCAGCCGGTCCTTCACGGTGGCGAGATTGTCGAGCGCGGCCCAGGAGCCGTCCTTGAGCGGGAAGCTCTCGTCGAGAAACGCCTTGGCGCGCGCGATCACCCGCGCCCCGCGTTCGGGGTCATACCCGCCGCCCCTGGGCAGATCGCCCAGCGCATCGGTTCCGTAGAGCGCATCGTAGAGCGAGCCCCAGCGCGCATTGGCGGCATTGAGCGCATAGCGCGCATTGGTGATCGGCACCACCAGCTGCGGCCCGGCGATCTCGGCGATCTCGGGATCGAGATTTTCGGTGTCGATGGTGAAGTCCGGCCCTTCCGGCACGATATAGCCGATCTCGCGCAGGAACGCCTCATAGGCCCCGGCATCATGCGGCTGGCCGGCCCGTTCGCGATGCCAGGCGTCGATGCGTTCCTGCAGCTCCTCGCGCCGGGCGAGCAGCTCGCGGTTGCGCTGGGCGAAATCATGCAGCAGCCCCGACAGCCCCTGCCAGAATCGCGCGGGCTCGACGCCGCTGCCCGGCAGCGCCTGCGCCTCGATCATCTCGCAAAGCACCGCACCGACCTGCAAACTGGCCCGTTCCACCCTTGTCGCCATTCCGCCACCTCCTTCGTCGACCAATTTCGGCGGCATGGGTGATCGCGGTTTTCGCGCCGAAGGTAAAGCGGAATTGGCCCCTGCGGGGAAGGGGCGCATCCGGCGGTTTCCCATCGTCGCGAACTCGACTAGCCTGCGCTGCGCAATCGGGAGGTTCGGCATGCAGGCGGAAGCGGGCGGCAGGGATAGCAGGGTCAAGCGTCTGGCGGATTATCGCCCGCCGGATTTTCTGGTCGATACGGTCGATCTGACGGTGCGGCTGTCACCCAACGCCACCCGGGTGATCGCCCGGCTGGCGATGCGCCCGAATGCGCCGCATGCCGATCTGCGCCTCGACGGGCGGGCGATGAAGCTGATCCGCGCCGCCATCGACGGGCGGGCGCTCGCCCCGGGCGAATACCACATCGATGCCGAGGGGCTGACGGTGCCGCACGCGCTCCTGCCCGCAGGCGGCTTCAGCTGGGAATGCGAGACCGAGATCGACCCGGCCGGCAATACCGAGCTGGAGGGGCTCTACATGTCGAACGGCATGTACTGCACCCAGTGCGAGGCCGAGGGCTTTCGCAAGATCACCTTCTTCCCCGACCGGCCCGATGTCATGGCCGTCTATACCGTGCGCATCGAAGGCTCGGCCGACACCCCGATGATGCTGTCGAACGGCAATCCCGTCGAAAGCGGTCCCGGCTTTGCCGTCTGGCACGACCCCTGGCCCAAGCCGTCCTACCTCTTCGCGCTGGTCGCCGGCAATCTGGTCAGCCATGACGATGTCTTCACCACCGCCTCGGGCCGCGAGGTGAGCCTGCGCATCTTCGTGCGCCCGGGCGATGAGGGCCGCTGCGCCTATGCCATGGATGCGCTCAAGCGCGCGATGCGCTGGGACGAGGAGCATTACGGGCGCGAATACGATCTCGATCTGTTCATGATCGTGGCGGTGGACGATTTCAACATGGGCGCGATGGAGAACAAGGGGCTCAACATCTTCAACTCGCGCTACGTGCTGGCCAGCCCCGAGACCGCGACCGATACCGATTACGAGCGCATCGAGGGCATCGTCGCGCATGAATATTTCCACAACTGGACCGGCAACCGCATCACCTGCCGCGACTGGTTCCAGCTCTGCCTCAAGGAAGGGCTGACCGTGTTCCGCGACCAGCAGTTCTCGGCCGATCAGCGCTCGGCCCCGGTCAAGCGCATCCGCGACGTGCTGGAGCTGCGTGCGCGCCAGTTCCGCGAGGATGCCGGTCCGCTCGCCCATCCGGTGCGGCCCGAGGAATATATCGAGATCAACAACTTCTATACCGCCACCGTCTACGAGAAGGGCGCCGAGGTCATCCGCATGCTGCGGCTTCTGGTCGGGGCGGAGGGATACCGCAGGGCGCTCGATCTCTATTTCGAACGCCATGACGGGCAGGCCTGCACCATCGAGGACTGGCTGAAGGTGTTCGAGGACGCCACCGGCCGCGACCTCGGCCAGTTCGCGCTGTGGTACATGCAGCCCGGCACGCCGCGGCTGGCGGTCGAGGAAAGCTGGGAGGCGGGCCGTCTGCGCCTGACCTTCCGCCAGTCCCTGCCCCGCTTTCCCGGCCGGCCCGAGCCGCAGCCGATGCTGATCCCGGTGGAGCTCGGGCTTCTGGGCGAGGATGGCAGCGAGATCCTCCCGCCGCGGCTGATCGAGATCGACCGGGCCGAGCAGAGCGTCGAGCTTGCCTGCAACGCGCGGCCTGTCCTCTCGCTCCTGCGCGGCTTCTCCGCCCCTGTGATCCTGGACCGCGAGACCCGGCCGGAAGATCGTGCGGTGCTGATCGAACATGACAGCGACGCCTTCAACCGCTGGGAGGCGGCGCGCGGCTTCATGACCGACGAGGCGCTGGCGCTGGCCGGCGAGCCTGCCCGCCGCATCGACCCCGCGCTCGGCGACGCGCTCGCGCGGATGGCGCAGGACGAGACGCTCGATCCCGCCTTCCGCGCGCTGGCGCTTGCCCTGCCGAGCCGCGAGGCGCTGGCCCAGGCCTCGCATCAGCGCGGCATTCCGGTCGATCCCGATGCCATCGAGGCCGCGGCCAACCGGCTGGCCGACGCCATCGCCGAGCAGGGCGAGACCGCCTTCGCCCGGCTGTTCGAGACCATGGCCAGCACCGGCCCCTATGATCCGGGGGCCGAGGCGGCCGGCCGGCGCAGCCTGCGCGCGGCCGCACTCTACTACCTCACCCGGCGCGACCCCGAGGCCCGCCTGGCGAGAGAGATGTGGCAGCGCGCCGACAACATGACCGACAGCATGACCGCGCTGACCCGGCTGGTGGCGGCGGATGCGCCGGGGGTGGAGGATGCGCTGGCGGCCTTCCATGACCGCTGGAAACACGACCGGCTGGTGATCGACAAGTGGTTCGGGCTGCAGGCGGGCTCCAGCCCGCCCGACAAGGCGCTGGCCCGCACCCGCGCGCTGGCCGAACACCCCGATTTCGACTGGAAGACGCCCAACCGGTTCCGGGCGCTGATCGGGGGCTTCGTCGCCAACACCACCGCGTTCCATGCCGCCGACGGGTCCGGCTACCGCTTCCTGACCGACTGGCTGCTGACGCTCGATCCGGTCAACCCGCAGGTGGCCGCGCGAACCGCCGGTGCCTTCGAGACCTGGCCGCGCTACGAGCCCGGACGGCAGGCGCTGATCCGCGCCGAGCTGCAGCGGCTGGCCGGGACCCGGTCGCTCTCGCGCAACAGTCGCGAGATGGTCGAGCGCATGCTGGGGGCGTGAGGCGCCCGGATTTCGGACGGCAGCGCGGGTGGCGGCTGCGGGCGCCTCCGGCGGGAGTATTTGGACCAAGAAGAAGATTTATACCAGCCTCCCCTTCGACCGACCCGTCTGGCGAGAATGCCCGAAGCTTTCGAAATCGGGGGCGTCGAGGGGCGCGAAAAGGGCCCGGCGATCGCGATCATCCGGCCGATCGGGAAAGGGCGGCGCGAGGCCGGGGACAGGAAAGGCATGATGCTCTTGCATCGCGGCAGGCAGCGCCAGTCCCTGTCGGTGTACTCGGGCGCCACGAAATTGTGGCGCCATAGGCGTTCTTCTCATTTTCATTGTTGACTGGAAAATATTGATTTGGGAATTATTTTCTAGAGACCCCTGCGAAACTCCGCTGGCCAGACCCGGGCGCATCGCCTGGGCGGAGGCGAAATGCGGCGCCGGTCATGTTGTGATTACTTTCACTGTTGATTGTTAAATATTGATTGGGGAATTATTTTATAATTACTTTACGCGCGCACGATCATGATGACCGGAAACCGGGCCGATTAGGTGCTTTGTATTCGTGCAGGTGTTTTGCAGGGGTCTCTTCTAATTACTTTACGGATGCGCAACCATGATCCCACCAAAGCCTTGTTCTTTTCAGGAATCCGCCTGCATCCATGTATTGCAGGGGCGTTCCAGTCATTGCACCTGCGCGAGGTTTTTCGCCTGGCCGTGCGGCCCATTCGCCTTCAGCTCGGTGGAACGCGCCCGGCGCCTGCCGGGTGATCACCTGCAAGGGCCGTCTGGATCTTTCCCGCCAACGATCCCGAAACCATCACCCCGTTCACGGCACGAAGCCGGGCAGCGGGCAGTGATCAGGGCGGCTTGCATTAGAAGGCGGTTCGGATGCCTGCCCGTCAGCCGATCTCGAGCACCACATTGCCGATGACCGCGCCCCTCTCGACCAGATCATGCGCCTCGGCGATGCGTTCCAGCGGCAGCCGGCGGCCGATCGCGACCCGCAACGCGCCGGCCGCGGCCAGCTCGGCAATCGCCGCCTCGCCGGCGCGGCGGGCGGTTTCGGGCAGGCTGAAGCCCTGGATGGTGCGCAGCGTCGCGCCTTTCGTCTGCAGCCCGTAATAGTCGAGCATCGGGGCCGGATCGGAGGTCGAGGAATAGGCGGCGATGATGCCGTTGGGCTTCAGCACCGCCAGATCGGTCGCCTGATTGGCAGCGAAATCGACCTCGATCACCCGATCGACCCCCTGCCCTCCGGTCAGATCCATCACCCACGCCGCGACATCCTCGGCATGGCGGTCGATCACCGCCTCTGCGCCGGCGGCGCGCGCATGGGCGGCGCGTTCGGGCGAGCCGGCGGTGCCGATCACCCGCGCGCCGCCATGGCGGGCGAACTGCACCGCGAAATGCGCCACCGCTCCCCCTGCCCCGGCGATCAGCACCGTCTGCCCGGCGACCGGCCCGTCGGCGAACACCGTCCGATGCGCGGTCATCGCCGGGATGCCGAGGCAGGCGCCTGCGGCAAAGCCCAGCGCCGCGGGCAGCGGCACCGCCTGTTCCGCCGGCAGGGCGATCAGCTCCGCGGCAGTGCCGAATGCGCGGCCGGGCGCGCCATAGCCGCCCTGCGCGTTCCACAGCCAGACCCGCTGGCCGAGCCGGGCCGGATCGACGCCCGCGCCGAGCCCGACGATCTCGCCCGCCCCGTCGGCATGCGGGATGACCAGCGGGTGATCCATGCCCGCGCCGCGCCAGCCCGCGCGCCGCTTGACATCGGCGGGGTTGATGCCCGAGGCGCGCAGCCGCACCAGCACCTCGCCCGGCCCCGGTTCGGGATCGGGCAGCGTGCCCAGCTCCAGCACCTCTGCTGCCGGGCCGGTGCGGCGATAGAAGGCCGCGCGCATCAGCCCATGGCCTGCGCGACCCGCCGCCGCGCCTGATTGAGCGCCGAGATCAGCCGGTTCTGCCCTCGCATCAGATGGTTCCGGGCAAATCCCGGCTTCTCGCCGGGATGCAGATGCAGCTCGGTCGCAACCGAGATGGTGGGCAGCGGCGGGATGGAGAGCGCCGGATCGTGGCGGAAGCTCGGCTCGCAGGTGAAGTTGATCGGCACCAGGATGCGGGCGAGGTCCGGAATGGCGGCATTGGCTGCGGCAGGTGCGACCGTGCCCGCAGCAATGCCGGCATGGAAATCCTCAAGCGCCGCCTTCAGCGTCTCGGCCGCCTGCCGCAAGGGCGTGAGGTCGAAACGGTCGCCGGCAGTTTCCTGATAGCGGGCGATGGTGGTGAGGAACTCGTCGGCCGCCGCGCGCCAGTCGAAGGGCAGGATCCCGGTATTGGCGGTGCGCGCCACGCACGGCGCATAGAGGCGGATGTCGCGCAACGGATTGTCGCGATGCGCCCACAGGATGCGCGCGCATTCCATCAGCGTGGCATCGCCGGTAGCATTGTCGCCGACGCCGACATCCCAGCTGTCGAGATGGCCGTGCAGCAGCACGTATTTCTCCGGCTCCTCGCTGCCGGGGATGAAGACCTCGGGCAGCTTGCTGTCGAACCAGCCTTCCTCCATCTCGGGGAAGATGGTCACCCCGACGCCGGCATTGGCGATCTCGATCAGCGCATCGCCATCGGGCCGGTTGACCGCCACCGCGACGACGGCGGGCTTGCGCGGCAGGTCGTCGAGATCGGGCACGCCCCAGACCGTGGTGCAGATGCCCCGGTGGATGTCGATGCCGGGATTGATGCCGATCACGCCGATTGCGCCCAGCTCCTTGAACTGCGCGATCATGCCGGGGCTGGCGAAGCCCACGGAGATGACGATGTTGCCCTCGATCCGGCTGCGCACGTCGCGGGTCGGGTCGAGCTTCCTGTCGAAGTTGGTGTCGATGTCATCGGCCTGATTGGCACCGATATGGACCAGCCTTCCGGCCAGGCCGTTGCGGGCATCGACGGAACAGGCGGGCGGCTTGGCGCGGAAGCTGCGTCCGCCCGCCTCGACCCGCGCCGCGCCGGGCAGCGACAAACAGAGGCTCGGCTGATGCACCGTCACCTCGACCCCTTGCCGGCGCAGACGCGAGACCACCTCGTCCATGCCGCAATTCACGTCATCGGGGTGCTCGTGCCTGTAGATGGCAAAGCTTGCCACCAGCGCCCAGGGTTCATCGAGGCTTGCACTGTCGAGCATGACCTTTTCGACAGCGTTCATGGCGGTTCCCCCCTGAAGCTCCCGAATCACGGGACTGTTTTATCAGTCGAAACGCTGTTTCGAATTCTGATTCCGGGATGGCAGCCCCGACAGGCACGCTCGAGTCGCGCCGGTCCCGGCCTGCGCCGGGGCCGCCTCCAGCGGCGGCGCTCCGAGGCGCTCGGAGATCCGTGCCGCTGCCGCCCACACCGCGGCGAGATGGGCGCGCCGGCGCTCGGCATCGAGCCGTGACAGGGCGCCGGCGACCGAGATCGCGGCCACTACCTCGCCACCCGCACCGCGGATAGGCGCGGCGATGGAAAAGGCACCGTCGTCGAGATCGCTCCGCGCCAAGTGCCAGCGCCGGGCGCGAATGGTGCGGATCACCTCGCGCAGCGCCGCGGGATCGGTGACGGTGTGTTCGGTATAGCGCGGCAGCGGGCCGTTGAGCACCGCCTCGCGAAGGCTTTCGGGGGCAAAGGCCAGCAGAAGCGTCGAGCCGCCCCCGGCGTGAAGCGGGCCGTAGCGGCCGGCCTGGGCGAACAGCCGCATCGAATGGCGGCTTTCGCGCGTGGCCAGAACCAGCGCGCGCATGCCGTCGCGCACCAGCAGGTTGACGTTTTCCGAAGTAGCATCGCGCAGACGGTCCATCTCGGCCCCTGCCGCCATCAGCAGCGCGTCCTGACGGCTGCTCCGCTCGCCCAGCACGCTGGTGCGATAGCCCAGCCGGTATTGCGGCAGGTCGTGGCGGCGCGCCACATAACCGCGCGCCTCCAGCGTCTGCAGGATGCGGAACACCAGGCTCTTGTTCATCCCCAGCCGCCGGGCGATTTCCGACACGCCCTGTCCGGGGCGCTCGGCCAGCTCCTCCAGCACGCTGATCGCCCTGTCGATGGCCGCGATCCGGTAGTCCCGCGCCACGTCCTTCTTCGGTTTCTGCTCAACGCTTGCCAACCCAACCCCTCTGTTCCAGCCTGAACACATTACGAAACAATGTTTTGCTTGTTAAAACATGGTTCGGTCAAGCATCGAAAGACACAGGGAGGGCGAAATGAAGATCGCCTGTGTCGTCCCCGGCCCGATGTCCAAGGGGCCGCCGGGCAGGGCCGAGTCTCGGCCGCATCGTCGAGGACGGCCCGACCGAGGCCATCGTGCGCGCGCCCCTGCACCCCTGCAGCCGGGCGCTGGTCGCCGCGGTACCGACGCCGCATCCCGATCAGCCATACGATCCGCTGCCGGTGAAACGCGGCGCGCCGGATGCGCGCAACCCGCCCTCGGGCTGCCGGTTCCGCGACCGCTGCCCGCACGCCCATGCGCGCTGCGCCGCCGAGGAACCGGCCGAACGCATGGTCGACGGCCGGCGCATCTTCTGCCACCTGTTCGACGGGTGACGAACGGTGCCGGAATGCAGTATCATCCCGATGCGTTTCCCGGCCTGCGAGCGATCGACGCCCGACCGCCGCAGAGAAACGCGCGAAGCATGAATTTGCCGGCACGGAGAGGACGAACAGATGGCAACCTTTGAAACCAAGTGGACGAAACTGTGGACGGACTTCCAGAATGCGCGCAAGAACGAATGGCTCAAGGCCGAGGAAGTCGGAAACTTCAACAAGATGATGAAGGAAGTTCCACGCGACATGAAGGTGATTACCAAGGCGCTGGACGAGGCCGAGGTGCAAGTCTCCAGCGCCTGCAGCAGCGTGAGAGGTTTCAAGCCGGAAGACGCCCCGGGCTATCTGGCCAAGTTCGTCTCCAACGCCAAGGTGCTCGCCAAGGGCACGCACAAGGCACTGGTCAAGAAGAGCTATGACGACATGGACAAGGCCAAAAAGCCGCGTACCTATCGCGCGCTGAAGGTTCTGATGACCGGCATGGACGAGATCTCCTCGCTCGCGCAATACAAGGCCAAGGCGCTGAAGGATCAGGTCGACGACATCGGCAAGCAGCTCTCCTCGCAGCAGCGCATAGCGCAGGTCCACGCCAAGGCGCTCGATCAGGTCAAGAAGGGGGCGATGAAATCGCTGGCCTGCCTGCAGAAGGTCAAGGCCAATCCGACGCCGAAGGCGTGGAAGGAGCAGATGGGCGCCGGCATGACCCGCGATCTGATCATGGGGCTGACCACGCTGCAGGCGGCGCAGAAGAAGGGCGATTTCGGCGACGTGCCCAAGGCGGGCTGGTGGAAATCCTATTGCGATCCGTGGAACACCGGCCAGGCGAAGACCAAGGTGCAGGACAC
>RFIR01000139.1 GCA_003695135.1 Alphaproteobacteria bacterium
CGCCCGCCCTCCGCGGGGCTTCACCTTTCGGCCCCGCCGCAGTAGTCAGTCCCGGTCAGCCACCAGCCGGGGCCACCAAGACCATGCCGATGGACAAGACCTTCGACGCCGCAAGGGCGGAGCCGGAAATCTATGCCGCCTGGGAGGCGGCGGGCGCCTTCCGCGCCGGGGCCAATGCGCGGCCGGGTGCGGAGAGCTTCTGCATCATGATCCCGCCGCCCAATGTGACCGGCTCGCTGCATATGGGCCATGCCTTCAACAACACCCTGCAGGACATCCTGATCCGCTGGCACCGCATGCGCGGTTTCGACACGCTGTGGCAGCCCGGCACCGACCATGCCGGCATCGCCACCCAGATGGTGGTCGAGCGCCAGCTCGCCGCGGAAGGCAATCTCACCCGGCGCGAGATGGGGCGCGAGGCCTTCGTGAGGAAGGTCTGGGAGTGGAAGGAGCATTACGGCGACCGCATCGTCACCCAGCTCAAGCGCCTCGGCGCCTCCTGCGACTGGGACCGCACCGCCTTCACCATGGCCGGCGCGCCGGGCGACACCCGCAAGGGCCACGAGAACAGCCCGAATTTCCACGATGCGGTGCTGAAGGTCTTCGTCGATCTCTACAATGCCGGGCTGATCTATCGCGGCAAGCGGCTTGTCAACTGGGATCCGCATTTCGAGACCGCAATCTCCGATCTCGAGGTCGAGAACGTCGAGGTCGACGGGTTCATGTGGCATTTCAAGTACCCGTTGCAGGGCGGGCAGACCTATGAATATGTCGAGCGCGACGAGAACGGCAATGTCACCCTGCGCGAGACGCGCGACTACATCTCCATCGCCACCACGCGGCCCGAGACCATGCTTGGCGACGGCGCGGTCGCGGTGCATCCTTCCGACAAACGCTATGCGCCCATCGTCGGCAAGCTGTGCGAGATCCCGGTCGGGCCCAGGGAACACCGCCGGCTCATCCCGATCATCACCGATCCCTATCCCGACCCCGATTTCGGCTCCGGCGCGGTCAAGATCACCGGCGCGCATGACTTCAACGACTACGCGGTGGCCCGGCGCAACAATATCCCCATGTATCGGCTGATGGACATGCGCGGTCACATGCGCGACGACGGGGCGCCCTATGCCGAATGCGCCGCCCGCGCGCAGGAGATCGCCGAAGGCGCCGAATTCACCGAGGCCGAGGTCGACACGCTCAACCTGGTGCCGGACGATCTGCGCGGGCTCGACCGGTTCGAGGCCCGCAGGCGGGTGGTCGAGCAGATCACCGCCGAGGGGCTGGCGGTGACGACCCGCGCCGATGATCCGCGCCTTGGCCGCGCGGCGAGAAAACCGGGGGCGGAGGGCGCCGAGGCCGAGGTTCCGCTGGTCGAGGCCAAGCGGATCATGGCGCCCTTCGGCGACCGCTCCAAGGTCATCATCGAGCCGATGCTGACCGATCAGTGGTTCGTCGATGCCGGGAAACTGGCGCGCGCGGCCATCGCCGCGGTCGAGGACGGCCGCACCGCCATCCTGCCCGAACAGCACCGCAAGGTCTATTTCAACTGGATGCGCGACATCGAGCCCTGGTGCATCAGCCGCCAGCTGTGGTGGGGCCACCAGATCCCGGTCTGGTATGACGAGGACGGCAACCAGTATTCCGCGACGAGCGAGGCCGAGGCGGTGGCGATGGCCGGCGGCAGGCCGCTCACCCGCGACCCGGATGTGCTCGACACCTGGTTTTCCTCTGCCCTCTGGCCCTTCGGCACGCTGGGCTGGCCGGAGGAGACGCCGGAGCTGAAGCGCTACTATCCCACCAACGTGCTGGTCACGGGTTTCGACATCATCTTCTTCTGGGTCGCCCGAATGATGATGATGGGGCTGCACTTCATGCGCGAGGTCCCCTTCCACACCGTCTATGTCCATGCGCTGGTCCGCGACGAGAAGGGCAAGAAGATGTCCAAGTCGCTGGGCAATGTCATGGACCCGCTCGATCTCATCGACAAATACGGGGCGGACGCAGTGCGCTTCACTCTGGCCTCGATGGCGGCGATGGGGCGCGATCTGAAACTATCGGAGGCGCGCGTCGCCGGCTATGGCAAGTTCGTCACCAAGCTGTGGAATGCCGCGCGCCTGGCCGAGATGAACCGGGCGAAACCGGTGCCGGGCTTCGACCCCGCCGGGGCGGCCGAGCCGCTCAACCGCTGGATCGCCGGCGAGACGGCGCGGGCGGGCGCGGCGGTGGATGGGGCGCTGAAATCCTTCCGCTTCAACGATGCCGCGAACGGGCTTTACGCCTTCGTCTGGGGCCGGGTCTGCGACTGGTATCTGGAACTTGCCAAGCCGCTTCTGGCCGATGGCCACCCGGCGCAGGCGGAAACCCGCGCCACCCTGGCCTGGGTGATCGACCGCTGCCTGATCCTGCTGCACCCCTTCATGCCGTTCGTCACCGAGGCTCTGTGGGGCCAGATCGCGAGCCGCGAGAAGATGCTGATCCATGCCGACTGGCCCGAAGGCGGGGCGGAGGACCCGGAGGCCGATCGCGAGATCGGCTGGGTGATCGGGCTGATCGAGGAGATCCGCAGCGTGCGGGCGGAGATGAACGTCGCCCCCGGCGCAAAGGTGCCGCTGGTGATCGTGGAGGCCGGCGCGGCCGAGGCGGCGCGGCTGGAGGCCCATGCCGCGCTCATCGCCCGGCTGGCGCGGGTGCCGCAGATGATCCGCGCCGACGCCCCGCCGCGCGGCGCGGTCACCCTGTCGGCGCCGGGCGCCACGCTCTGCCTGCCGCTGGGCGATGTGGTCGACATCGCCGCCGAGAAGGCGCGGCTGGAGAAGGCCTCGCAGAAGCTCGAGAAGGAAATCGGCGGGCTCTCGGCCAAGCTGTCCAACGAGAAGTTTCT
Source organism: Alphaproteobacteria bacterium (assembly GCA_003695135.1). GTDB lineage: Bacteria > Pseudomonadota > Alphaproteobacteria > Rhodobacterales > Rhodobacteraceae > J013. The sequence continues at coordinate 2,882 of RFIR01000139.1, forward strand.
TGCCCGGGCACCCGAGGAGGTGGTCGAGGAACAGCGCGAGCGGCTGGAGGCGGCGCAGTCCGAGGCCGGCAGGCTGAAGGCGGCGCTGGGACGTCTGGCGGAGATGGCGTGAGGGAGAAAAGCATGGACATGCCGCTGATCGGGCAGGGCACATGGCCGCTGCAGGGCGATGAATGCCGCCGCGCCGTGCTCGAGGCGCTGGAGGTCGGGCTGAGGCTGATCGACACCGCGCAGATGTATGGCAACGAGGCTGCGGTGGGCGCGGCGGTCAGGGAATCCGGCCTGCCGCGTGACGAGATCTTCGTCACCACCAAGCTGCATCACGACCGCTTCGCCACCGGCGATGTGCGCGAGAGCGTCGAGGCGAGTGTGGAGAAGCTGGGCGGGCCGCCCGATCTTCTCCTCATCCACTGGCCGCCCGCCGGCGTGGAAACCGAGGCGGTGATCGACGCGCTTGAGGAGCTGCGCGCGGCCGGGCTGACCCGGGCGATCGGGGTGTCGAACTTCACGCCCTCGATGCTCCGCCGGGCGGCCGCGCGCGCGCCGATCCTGACCAATCAGGTGGAGTTTCACTGCCTGATCGACCAGTCGCGGCTGAAGGCCGAGGCCGATGCGCTGGGCATCCGCCTGACCGCCTACATGCCGATCGCGCGCGGCAAGGTGTTCGATCTCGCCCCGGTGCGCGACGCCGCCGACAGGCTGGGGCGGACCCCGGCCCAGATCGCGCTGCGCTGGATCGTGCAGCAGGGCGTCACCGCGATTCCGATGTCGACGAAACGCGCCAACATGGCGGCCAATCTGGCGGTGTTGGATTTCGAACTGCCCGAGGCGGACATGGCCGCCATCACCGCCTGCACCGGCGCCAACCGCCGCTTCTGCGTGCCGGAATGGGCGCCCGACTGGGAGACGTGATGACAGGCCCGGGCTATACCGCGCTTGCTGCCGGGTTGCCGGCCTCCGTGCCCTTCGTCGGCCCCGAGGCGCAGGAGCGGGCGCTGGGCCGCGCCTTCCGCGCCCGCATCGGCGCCAATGAAAGCGTGTTCGGCCCGTCGCCCGCCGCCATCGCCGCCATGCAGGCCGCTGCCGGAGAGGTCTGGCAGTATGGCGACCCGGAAAACCACGATCTGCGCACCGCCCTCGCCACCCGCCACGGGGTGGCACCCGACAACATCGTGGTGGGCGAGGGGATCGACGCGCTCCTGGGCTATCTGGTGCGGCTTCTCATCGAGCCCGGCGCGCCGGTGGTGACCTCGGCCGGCGCCTATCCGACCTTCAACTTCCATGTCGCGGGCTATGGCGGACGGCTGGAGACCGTGCCCTATGCCGGCGATGCCGAGGATCCCGAGGCGCTGATCGGCAAGGCGCGCGAGACCGACGCAAGGCTGATCTATTTCTGCAACCCCGACAACCCGATGGGTAGCTGGCACGAGGCGGGAACCGTGCAGGCGATGATCGAGGCGGTGCCCGATGGCGCGCTCCTCTGCCTCGACGAGGCCTATGTCGAATTCGCCCCCGAGGGCACCGCCCCGCCCATCGACCCGCAGGACCGGCGGGTGATCCGCATGCGCACCTTCTCCAAGGCCTGGGGCATGGCCGGGGCGCGCATCGGCTATGCCATCGCCGAGGCCGGGCTGGCCTCCGCCTTCAACAAGATCCGCAACCATTTCGGCGTCAACCGCATCGCGCAGGCCGGCGCGCTGGCCGCGCTGTCCGACACGGGCTGGCTGGCGGCGCTGCGGACCCGCGTGCGCGACTCGCTCGCGCGCATTGCGCGCATCGGGGCGGAAAACGGGCTGAAGCCGCTGCCCACCGCCACCAATTTCATCACCCTAGATGCGGGCGGGGACGGGGCGCGGGCAAGGGCGCTGGTCGCCGCACTGGCCGAACGCGGCGTGTTCGTGCGCATGCCGTTCGTGGCCCCGCAGGACCGCTGCATCCGCATCTCGGCCGGGCGGCCGGCCGATCTCGATGCGCTGGCCGAGGCGCTGCCCGACGCGCTCGCCGCGATCGAGTGAGCCGGGCCGCGCGGCCGGGGCGCTCGCCCGCCCCGCGAATTCCGCGATGACGCCGCAATCCTGTCGCATTCGCCGCCGAGAAGCGATGGCGTAGGGTATGCGTCGCGTGGGGCATATGGTCCGGGAAGGGCCGCGTGCTGTATCGTCTGGCGTATCCGGGGAGGCAGGAAGAGGTACCTACGAGCAAGTTGCGGGCGCGACGCCGGCCCTCCTCCCGGCGCCGTCTGTTTCCCCGGTCACGGTCTAGATTTCCGCCCGATGCCGCGAGGTGGCGGCCGGGCGTCCAGACTGTTCGAGGCGCCGATGACAGATCCCTATCCGCGCGACATGCTGGGCTATGGTGCCACGCCACCCGATCCGCACTGGCCGGGCAACGCGCGGGTCGCGGTCAATTTCGTCATCAACTACGAGGAAGGCGGCGAGAACTGCATCCTGCATGGCGATCTCGCCTCCGAGGCGTTCCTGTCCGAGATCGTCGGCGCCGAGCCCTGGCCGGGCCAGCGGCACATGAACATGGAATCGATCTACGAATTCGGCAGCCGCGCCGGCTTCTGGCGGCTGCACCGGATCTTTGCCGCCCGCGGCCTGCCGGTCACGGTGTTCGGCGTTGCCATGGCGCTGGCGCGCAACCCCGCCGCGGTCGCCGCCATGAAGGAGGCGGGCTGGGAGATCGCCACCCACGGGCTGAGATGGATCGACTATCGCCACGTGCCCGAGGCCGAGGAGCGCCGCCACATCGCCGAGGCGGTCCGCATCCATGCGGAGGTAACCGGCGCCCGGCCCGCCGGCATCTATCAGGGCCGCACCAGCGCCAACACGCTGAAGCTGTCGATGGAGGCGGGCTTCGAATATTCCGCCGACAGCTATGCCGACGAGCTGCCCTATTATGTGCCCGGCCCGGATGGTCCGTTCCTGATGGTGCCCTACACGCTCGATGCCAACGACATGCGCTTCGCCACCCCGCAGGGCTTCAACTCCGGCGATCAGTTCTTCGCCTATCTGCGCGACAGCTACGACATGTTGCACGCCGAAGGCGGGCGCATGATGTCGGTGGGCCTGCATTGCCGGCTGGCCGGGCGGCCGGGGCGGGCGCGGGCGCTGGAGCGGTTTCTCGACCACATCGCCGAGCGCGGCGGGGCATGGGTGACCACCCGGCTGGCCATAGCCCGGCACTGGCGCCGGCATCACCCGCCGGCGGGCTGATCGGCTGCGCGCGCTTGCAGGCCAACGGCAGGGCGGATAGGGTCTCGCCGCCGCCGGCGAGGGCGGCTTTCGCAATCTGATCCGGTCGAGAGGCGCGCCATGTTCAAGGGATCGCTTACCGCAATCGTCACCCCGTTCAGCAAAGGCGATCTGGACAGGGCGACGCTGAAGGCGCTGGTCGACTGGCAGATCGAGGAAGGCTCGAACGGCATCGTCGCCGTCGGCACCACAGGCGAATCGCCCACGCTCAGCCATGAGGAACACCGCGAGGTCATCCGCATCGTGGTCGAGACCGCCGCCGGCCGCGTCCCGGTCATCGCCGGGGCCGGCTCGAACGCCACCGCGGAATCGATCGGGCTGATGCGGTTCGCCGAGGAGGTGGGCGCTGATGCCGCGCTGGTGGTCACCCCCTATTACAACAAGCCCACCCAGCGCGGGCTGATCGAGCATTACCGGGCGCTGCACGATTGCTGCACCCTGCCGATCATCATCTACAACATCCCCGGCCGCTCGGTGATCGACATGGTGCCGGCGACGATGGGCGAGCTGGCCAAGCTGCCGCGCATCATCGGTGTCAAGGATGCCACCGGCGACATCACCCGCGTCTCGAAGCAGCGCGCCGCCTGCGGGGCCGATTTCATCCAGCTCTCCGGCGAGGACGCCTCCGCGCTCGGCTTCAACGCCCATGGCGGGGTGGGCTGCATCTCGGTCACCGCCAATGTCGCCCCGCGGCTCTGTGCCGAGTTCCAGGCGGCGACGCTGGCGGGCGATTATGCGAAGGCGCTCGACTATCAGGACCGGCTGATGCCGCTGCACGAGGCGATCTTCGCCGAGCCGGGCGTGGTCGGCGCCAAGACCGGGCTGAAGCTGCTCGGCCGCTGCTCCGACGAGGTGCGCCTGCCGCTGACCGGCCCGCTGCCGGAAACGGTGGAGCGCATTCGCGCCGCGATGGTCCATGCCGGCATTCTTGCGGGCTGAGGCTGGCGCGATGCCGCCCCCGCGCCGGGATTAGGGGCCGGTCGGCATGGCACCGCAGAAATCCGGCACCCCCACCCGCATCGCCGCCGAGAACCGGCGCGCGCGGCACGACTACTTCATCGAGGACGACATCGAATGCGGCATCCAGCTTGTGGGCTCGGAGGTCAAGTCGCTGCGCGCCGGACGCGCCAACATCGCCGAAAGCTATGCCACGGTGGAGGGCGGCGAGCTGTGGCTGATCAACGCCCATATCCCCGCACTGCCCCAGGCGCGCACCTTCGGCCATGACGAACGCCGCCGCCGCAAGCTGCTGGTCCACAAGCGCGAGCTGGCGCGCCTGTGGCAGGCCATCGGCCGCGAGGGGATGACGCTGGTGCCGCTCAGGCTCTATTTCAACGAGAAGGGCATCGCCAAGCTCAGGCTCGGCATCGCCAAGGGCAAGCGCAAGGCCGACAAGCGCGAGACCGAAAGGCGGCGCGACTGGGCCCGCGAGAAGCAGCGCATCCTGCGCGAGCGCGGCTGAAGGACCCCGGCGGCCGTCATGGAATCCGCACAGGCGCTGATCCGGGCGATGGAGGCGACTTGGGCGCCGGCCCAGCGGCTGCGCCTCGGCCCGTGGATCCTGCGCCGCGGCGCGGGCGGCGGCAAGCGGGTCTCGGCGACCACGGCGGAGGCCGCGGCGGGGCCCCGCGACATCGCCTCCGCCGAGGACGGCATGCGCGCGCTCGGCCAGCCGCCGCTCTTCATGCTCACGCCCGGTCAAGGGGCGCTCGACGCCGCGCTGGCCGCGCGCGGCTATCGCATCGTCGATCCGGTGCTGATCTTCACCGGCGCTGCGGATGAACTCGCCGGGCTCGATCCGGGCGGGCTGACCACGCTGCGCTGCGCCGCGCCGCTGGCGCGCATGCGCGAGATCTGGGCGGCGGGCGGCATCGGGCCGGGCCGGCTGGCGGTGATGGCCCGCTCGGGCGAGGCGCGCTGCTACCTGCTCGCCCGCCATCGCGACCGCCCGCGCGGCTGCGCCTTCGTCGCCCGTGGCGGCAGCATCGCCATGCTGCACGCGCTGGAGGTGATGGCGGAGGTCCGCCGGCAGGGCCTCGGCCGGGCGCTGACTGCTGCGGCCGCGCGCTGGGCGGCCGAACAGGGCTGCGACAGGCTCGGCCTTGCCGTCACCGAGGCCAATGCCGCGGCCATCGCGCTCTATCAGGGCCTCGGCATGCGCGTCGGCGCCCGCTATCACTACCGCCTTCTGGAGGAGGGGACCCGATGACCGACCTGCCCACCGCGCTCGACCTGCCGCCGGTCGATCCGCTGCCCGAGGACACGGCGAAGTATTTCGCGCTCTGCGAGGAGAAGCTGGGGCTGGTGCCCAATGTGCTGCGCGCCTATGCGTTCTCGCCCGAAAAGCTGCGCGGCTTCACCACCATGTATAACGAGCTGATGCTGGGCGAGTCCGGCCTGACCCGGCTCGAACGCGAGATGATCGCGGTGGCGGTCTCGGCGGTGAACCGCTGCTTCTATTGCCTGGTCGCGCATGGCGCGGCGGTGCGCGAGCTGTCGGGGCGGCCCGAACTCGGCGAGGCGCTGGTGATGAACTACCGCGTCGCCGATCTGTCCCCGCGCGAGCGCGCGATGCTCGATTTCGCGGTGAAGATGACCGAAGAAAGCCACCGCATCGAGGAGGCCGACCGCCAGCTTCTGCGCGATGCCGGATTCTCCGACCGCGACATCTGGGACATCGCCGCGGTGGCCTCATTCTTCAACATGTCCAACCGCATGGCCTCGGCCGTCGACATGCGCCCCAACCCGGAATATCACGCCCGGGCGCGATAGGGGGACCCGTCCCCGCAGCCGCAGATGGACCCACCGGATTGCGCGTTCCCGCACCTTCCATCGCGGTCAGGGATAGCGCAGCAACCCGCGCTAGATATGGTGCACAATCTTCACAACCCGCCCGGGGCGCACAGCGACACGGGCATGCGCCCGCCCGCCCCATGGCGGGCGCATTCGCGCCCACCCGGGCGGACGCATGCTCTCGGGTTGGGAGCCGGATTGAATCGGATTGAAGGCAACATGTTCAAGCGGGCTTGTCCTTGACGGCGGTGTCGGGTGCATCAGGCTCGATTGTAGGCTTGAGACGCCGCAAGACGCCCTCAAGCCCTTCCTGGCTGACGAACTGCCGCTGCCGGCAATCCTGCGATTCGACCAGCTCGAAAGACTGGCTGCCACCAAGCCGGACCCGTCGCGCAGCGACGGGCCGGGCCCAACCGCAGCGACCCGCAAGGGCCGCGCAGGGCGGGAGCGCCCGCTTTACGGAGTGCTTGAAACGGCCTATGCCTCTCGCATCCCGCGATTGATTCCGCTCCGAAGCGCCTGCGGTGGTTCAGAGCCCCAGTGCGCGATAGCTTGACGCGATGCGCTGGATGGCGACGATGTAACCGGCGATGCGCAGATCGTGGACATCGTCGCGTCCGTGCCAGACCTCCCGCATCGACTGATAGGCCGCGCGCATGGTGTCGTCGAGCCCGGATCGGACCAGTTCCAGCTCGCCCGCGCCGCGCAGATACTTCTCCTTGAAATCGGGCGACAGCGTCCAGCCCAGCCCCTTGTCGGCCGAGAGCTTCTCCAGCTCGTCGACGATGAGCTGATGGCGCGCCTCCTCCTGCCGCCGCTGCATGCGGCCGAAGCGGATATGGCTGAGGTTCTTCACCCACTCGAAATAGGACACCGTCACGCCGCCGGCATTGGCGTAGAGATCGGGGATGATTACGGTTCCCTTGCCGCGCAGGATCTCGTCGGCGGCCGCCGTGATCGGCCCGTTCGCCGCCTCCACGATCAGCGGGGCCTGAATGGCATGGGCGTTGGACATGTTGATCACGCCTTCCAGCGCCGCCGGGATCAGGATGTCGCATTCATGGGCCAGCACCGACATGCCGTCGGCGGTGTACTCCGCGCCGGGGAAGCCGCGCACGCCGCCGGTCTCGTTCAGATGCGCCTTCACCCGCTCCACCGGCAGGCCGTTCTCGTCGATGATGGCGCCGTCGCGCTCGATGATGCCGATGATGCGGCAGCCATCCTCTTCCTCGAGGAACCTCGCGGCGTGATAGCCGACATTGCCGAGCCCCTGCAGGATGATGCGCTTGCCGTCGAGCGTGCCGTCAAGATGCGCCCTGGCCACGTCTTCGGGGTGGCGGAAGAATTCCCGCATCGCGTACTGGATGCCGCGGCCGGTCGCCTCGACCCGGCCGGCGATGCCGCCGGCGTTGATCGGCTTGCCGGTGACACAGGCGCGCCCGTTGATGTCGGTGGTGCTCATGCGGTGATACTGGTCGGCAATCCACGCCATCTCGCGCTCCGACGTGCCCATGTCGGGCGCCGGCACGTTCTGGCTGGGATTGATCAGGTCGCGCTTGATCAGCTCGAAGGCGAAGCGGCGGGTGATGCGCTCCAGCTCCTCCTCGTCATACTGGCGCGGATCGATGCACAGCCCGCCCTTGGAGCCGCCGAACGGCGCCTCGACCAGCGCGCATTTGTAGCTCATCAGCGCCGCCAGCGCCTCCACCTCGTCCTGATTGACGGCGAGCGCGTAGCGTATGCCGCCCTTGACCGGCTCCAGATGCTCCGAATGCACCGAACGATAGCCGGTGAAGGTGTGGATCTGCCCGCGCAGCCGGACGCCGAAGCGCACGACATAGGTCGAGTTGCAGACGCGGATCTTTTCCTCCAGCCCCGGTGCCAGATCGAGAAGCGCCGCGGCGCGGTTGAACATGATGTCGACCGACTGGCGGAAGCTGGGTTCCTGCAGATGCTGCATCGAATCCTCCCCGTGATGCCCCGTGCCGCCTCCCGCTCGAAGGACCGGAATACGAGGCGGTGGTTTCGCAGGGCTTAAACACGCCCCCGAATCGCTACGCCGTTCTCGCCTGCGTCCAAGTGACGCGACTGCCGCTCCCCGGCCAATAGCAGAGTTCGCCGGCTTGCGCGAGCGCCGGCTCAGCCGCGGATCGCCTCGAGCATGCGCGCCACATTGTCGGGATCGGCATCGGGGGTGATGCCGTGGCCGAGATTGAAGATGTGCGGGCCGCCGGCAAAGCCGCGCAGCACCGCCCGCGTGCCCTCGATCAGCGCCGCCCCGCCGGTCACCAGCAGGAGAGGGTCGAGATTGCCCTGCAGGCAGGCACCCGGCCGCAGCGCCGCCGCCGCCCAGCCCGGATCGACCGATGTGTCGAGGGCCAGCCCCTGGCAGCCCGCCTCGGCGGCGAAGGCGAGATAGCCTGCCCCAGCGCCGCGCGGAAAGCCGATCACCGGTATGCCGGGATGGGCCTCGCGCAACCGGGCGACGATCTCGCGCACCGGTTCGACCGCGTAGCGGCGGAACAGCGGCCCCGGCAGGGCGCCGGCCCAGCTGTCGAACAGCTTGACCGCCTCGGCCCCGGCGGCGACCTGCGCCGACAGATAGGCGACAGTGGCATCGGTGAGCCGCCGCATCAGCGCGTCGAAGCTCGCCCGGTCCTCGTAGATCAGCCGCCGTGCCGGGGCCTGATCGGGCGTGCCGCGGCCGGCGATCATGTAGGTCGCCACCGTCCAAGGCGCGCCGGCAAAGCCGATCAGCGCGGTCCCGGCGGGCAGCTCGGTTTTCAGGATGCGCAGCGTCTCATAGACCGGTTCGAGCGTGTCGTGGATCGTCTCCGCCCCGGCAAGCCGGGCCAGATCGTCCGGTCCGGTGACGGGAGAAAGCCGCGGCCCCTCGCCGGTCTCGAACCACAGCTCCGCCCCCAGCGCCATCGGCACCAGCAGGATGTCGGCAAACAGATCGCCGCGTCGAGCCCATAGCGGCGGATGGGCTGCAGGGTGACCTCGGCGGCAAGCTCGGGCGTGAAGCACAGATCGAGAAATCCGCCGGCCTTCTCCCGTGTCGCGCGATATTCGGGCAGGTAGCGCCCGGCCTGCCGCATCAGCCAGACCGGCGGCGGCGTCACCGTCTCACCCGCCAATGCGCGCAACAGCGCCTTTCCTCGATGGCCCATTCCGGTCCTCCCCGCCCCGATGCGTACTCCGGTTAGCCGATATGCGCACGGGCCGGAAGCGCGGAGCGGACCGCTGGACACCGATTTGTGACGATGTCCCGGCCGATTGCGGCGATTCTGCCAGTTGTCTTGACCGGGATCAAATGCTCGATACTCGATCTGCGCTACGAAGGCTCCTGTCGCGGGGTGACTCGCCCGACATGATACGACGAATTATGTGGACAGGATGACGAAGGGAGACGGTTCCATGGATTTCGAAGCGATGTTCAAACGGCAGCTCGACGCGCTTCGGGAGGAAGGGAATTACCGCGTCTTCGCCAATCTCGCCCGCAAATGCGGCGCCTTTCCGCGCGCCGAATTCCACGGGGCCGAGGACCGTCCGGAAGTGACCGTGTGGTGCTCGAACGACTATCTCGGCATGGGCCAGCACCCCGATGTCATCGCCGCCATGCACCGCGCGCTCGATGAATGCGGGGCCGGGGCGGGCGGCACGCGCAACATCTCCGGCACCAACCGCTATCATGTCGAGCTGGAGGCCGAGCTTGCCGATCTGCACGGAAAGCCGGCGGCGCTGCTCTTCACCTCCGGCTACGTCTCGAACTGGGCGGCGCTATCGACGCTGGGCGCGCGTCTGCCCAATGCGGTGATCCTGTCGGACGCGCTCAACCATGCCAGCATGATCGAGGGCATCCGCCATGCGCGCTGCGCCAAGAAGATCTGGCGCCACAACGATGTCGAGGATCTCGACCGCAAGCTGGCCGAATGCCCGGCCGATGCCGCCAAGATCGTCGCCTTCGAGAGCGTCTATTCGATGGATGGCGACATCGCGCCCATCGCCGAGATCTGCGATGTGGCCGAAAAGCACGGCGCCATGACCTATATCGACGAGGTCCATGCGGTGGGGCTCTACGGCCCGCGCGGCGGCGGCGTGGCCGAGCGCGAAGGGCTGATGGACCGCATCACCCTGATCGAGGGCACGCTGGGCAAGGCGTTGGGGGTCTCGGGCGGCTACATTGCCGGCTCGGAGGCGCTGGTGGACTTCATCCGCAGCTTCGCCTCGGGCTTCATCTTCACCACCTCGCTGCCGCCGGCCATCGCGGCCGGCGCCATCGCCTCGATCCGGCATCTGAAGCGCTCGAACGCCGAACGGCTGGCCCAGCGCGACCGGGTCGCGCGGCTGCGCGCAAGGCTGGATGCCATCGGCATTCCGCATCTGCGCAACCCCAGCCACATCGTGCCGGTGATGGTCAAGGACCCGGTCAAGTGCAAGGTCCTGTCCGACATCCTGATGGAGCAGCACGGCATATACGTGCAGCCGATCAACTATCCCACCGTGCCCAAGGGCACCGAAAGGCTGCGCATCACCCCCTCGCCACTGCATTCGGACGCCGATATCGACCATCTGGTTGCGGCGCTGGGCGCGCTGTGGTCGCAATGCGCCCTGGCACGGGCGGTGGCGTGATCACGAAGAATTGCGACGCGGAACGCAGGCAGCACGCTATCGCGGCGTTGAACCCTTTGACGCGTCGGAACGGGTTATGAAAATGGCCCGACGCTTGTTCGCGACAGGAAACCGGACAGGAAACCAACTGGAGAAGCCACCGATGAAAGCCAAACTCCTCACCACCCTTGCCCTTGCCACCCTCGTGCTGTCCGCGCCGGCCTTCGCCGCCGGGGACGCGGCCAAGGGCGAGAAGACCTTCAGGCGTTGCAAGGCGTGTCACACGATCGCCAATGGTGACGAGGTCATCGTCAAGGGCGGCAAGGTCGGCCCGAACCTCTTCGGCGTGATCGGACGCAAGGCCGGCAGCCTGGAAGGGTTCAGGTACAAGAAGGACATCGTCGCCGCGGGTGAGAAGGGTCTGGTCTGGACCGAGGAGACCCTCGCCGAATACGTCAAGAACCCCAAGAAGTTCCTGACCGATTACCTGGGCCGGAAGGCGAAGTCCGGCATGTCCTTCAAGCTCAGGAAGGGCGGCGAGGACGTGGCTGCCTATCTCGCCAGCCTGTCGGGTAGCTGAGCACGCCCGTAAGCGCCCTTTCGGGGCGTCACCAGGGTTCCACATGCGGCGCGGCGCATATGGCGTTCGCGCCGCATTTCCGTTATGGCTCGCCGCCGTCGACCAGACGAATGGTGTGGGGGGAGAGAGGACATGCGGGCCGGATCGCTCTTCGATCTCGACCATCCCTTCTTCCGCCCGCTATGGCGCCGGATCGCCGTCACCGCCCTTGTCGGGGGCTGGGCGGTGCTGGAACTGGTCACCGGCTCGCCCTTCTGGGCGGTGATCTTCGGCGCCCTTGCGTTCTGGTGCGCGCGCAGCTTCTTCGGCCCGGGGTCGGCGGAGCGTTACCGCGACGATTGAGGCGCGGCGTGTCCGCCCGCGTCAGCGCGTCGGTGCCGTATCGGGGAAAGGGTGACCTTCGCCAGCCGCGTCACCAGTCGAAGGGTTCGACCGTTACCCGCCGGCCCAGCATGAAGGCATCCGCGACATGGCGCATCGGCGACAGGTCGACATCGCACTCGCCCGCCTCGATCAGTTGTGCGAATCGGGCATAGAGGCCGGGATATTCACGGTTGGGGCCGGCGGCGCGTTCCTCGCCATCGACGCTCAGCCGCGCGCCGCCCTCGCTCAGCACCGCCTCTCCGCCATCGGTCACGATGCGCATGTCCCAGCTTTGCGGGCCTTCCTGGCGCCAGTCGAACGCGGCGGTGATCGTTGCCCCGCCGGGATCGCTGAAACGCAGATCGGCGGCGATCGGCGTGTCGCGATTGGCCGGAAACATCAGATCGGCCGCGGCGAGATGCACGGCGCGCGGCAGGATCGCGGTCAGCACCGACAGCGCGTTGATGCCGGGGTCGAACACGCCCAGCCCGCCGGCCTGCCAGATCCAGTCCTGCCCGGGATGCCAGCGGCGCACATCCTCCTTCCAGATCACCTCCACGCGCTCGATCCGCCGCTTCGCCAGCCAGTGGCGGCAGGGGGCAACCGCGGCAGCGTGCCGCGAATGCCAGGTCGCGAACAGGCTCAGCCCGCGCGCGGCGGCGAGCCCCGCGAGATCATCCACCTCGCTCAGCGTTGCGCCGGGCGGCTTTTCCAGCATGACGTGACGGCCGGCCTCCAGCGCGCGCCGCGCATCGCCATAGCGGAACTGCGGCGGGGTGCAGAGCGAGACGCATTCGATGTCGGGCCGCGCGTCCAGCAGGCTGGCGAGATCGGCGAAGCCCTCGATGCCGTCGAGCCGGGCGTTGCGGCTGGCGGTGGCGGCAAGCGCGAAGGCCGGTTCGCCGGCAAGCGCGGGCACATGCTGGTCGCGGGCGATCTTGCCGATCCCGACCAGGGCGAGCTTGCGCGCCATCGGCTTCATCCCCTCCCGGTACGCGCGCGCCTCGGTGGCGGCCGCGCAGAGCGGCGTCAGAGGTCGAAGCCCTGATACTTCTTCTTGAACTTCGAGACCCGGCCGCCGGTATCCACCAGCTTGACGCCGCCGCCGGTCCATGCCGGGTGGCTGGAGGGGTCGATCTCCAGCCGCAGCGTCTCGCCCTCCGACCCCCAGGTCGAGCGGGTCTGGTAGGTCGAACCGTCGGTAAGCTTCACCTCGATCAGGTGATAGTCGGGATGGATGTCTTTCTTCATGGCGCTGGCCCTTCGGCGGCGGGACTGATCGGAGCGCGGCACCACCCGGCACTCCGTCGCCCCTGCGGGAAACCGGAAGGCGGGCAATAGCCCAATGCGCCCGGCGGGGCAAGGGGGGTGCCGCGTCCCTACCCCACCAGCTCGCGGAATTCCTCGATCACCCGGCGATAGGTATCGACCTTGAACGGCACGATCCGGTCCAGCAGCTCCTCCGGCCGCAGCCATGTCCAGCGGCTGAATTCCTGATGCCGGGTCTCGATGTCGATGTCCGCGTCGGTGCCGAGAAAGCGCATCAGAAACCACAGCTGCTTCTGGCCCCGATAGCGACCGTTCCACAGCTTCGGCACCAGATGGGGCGGCAGGTCGTAGCAGACCCAGTCGCGGGTGCGGGCGAGGATGTCGACCTTGTCGGCGGTGATGCCGGTCTCTTCCTGCAGCTCGCGCAGCGCGGCCTCGCGCGGACCCTCGCCCGCGTCGATCCCGCCCTGCGGCATCTGCCAGGCCGGTCCCGGGCTGTCGAGCCGCTGGCCGGCGAAGACCCGCCCGTCCCGGCTGACGATCATCATGCCGACACAGGGCCGGTAGGGCAGGGCCGCGATCGCCTCGGGTGTGAGCTCGGTCAACTTCCGCTCTCCGGAAAGCTGGGGCCGGGCCGGACTGACCGGCCCGGGGGTTGGGCCTAACGCTGCGACTGGAACACCGACAGGCTGCGGATCACGTCGAGCGCATAGGCAAGCTGCAGATCCTCCGCCCTGAGCTTCGCCGTCGCCTCCAGCCGCTTGCGCTCCTCCTCGAACTGCTTGCGCTCGTCCTCGCTCAGCGAGCTTTCGAGCCGCCCGCGCAGATCGGCCTCCGAGCGGGTGCGGCGCTTGTCCTCCTCGGCGGCGGCGAGCTTGCGCTGCTCCACCAGTATGTCGGGCTCGATGCCCAGCGCCTGGATCGAGCGGCCGGAGGGCGTGTAGTAGCGCGCGGTGGTCAGCCGGATCGCCCCGCCGCCCTGCAGCGGCATGATGGTCTGCACCGAGCCCTTGCCGAAGCTCTTGGCGCCGATCAGCACCGCACGGTGATGGTCCTGCAACGCGCCGGCGACGATCTCGGAGGCCGAGGCCGAGCCCTGGTTGATCAGCACCACCAGCGGCTTGCCCTGGGCCAGATCGCCCGGGGTGGCGTTGTAGCGGTCGCCCTGCTGCGGGTCGCGCCCGCGGGTCGACACGATCTCGCCCTTGTCGAGAAAGGCATCGGCCACCGCCACCGCCTGGTTGAGCAGCCCGCCGGGGTTGTTGCGCAGATCGAGCACGAAGCCGGTGACGTTCTCGATGCCGCCGGCGGCCTCGACCTGGGCCTTCAGCCCCTCCTCGAGCTGGGGATAGGTCTGCTCGTTGAAGGTGGTCACCCGCAGCACCACCACCGAGCCTTCCAGCCGCGCGCGGCTGGCGCGGATCTTGATGGTGTCGCGCACGATGGTGACGTCGAAGGGATCCTCCACGCCCTCGCGCACGATGGTCAGCACGATCTCCGAGCCGACGGGGCCGCGCATCTGGTCGACAGCGTCGTTCAGCGTCAGTCCCAGCACCGATTCGCCGTTGAGATGGGTGATGAAATCGCCCGCCTGCAGCCCGGCACGCGCCGCCGGAGTGTCGTCGATGGGCGAGACCACCTTGATGAAGCCGTTCTCCATGGTGACCTCGATGCCGAGACCGCCGAACTCGCCGCGGGTCTGCACGCGCATGTCGTCGAAGTCGCTGGGCGGCAGATAGCTCGAATGCGGATCGAGCGAGGTCAGCATGCCGTTGATCGCCGCCTCGATCAGCTTGGTGTCGTCGACCTTCTCGACATAGGCGGCGCGGACGCGCTCGAACACGCTGCCGAACAGGTCGAGATTTTCATAGATCGTGCGGGCAGCCGGTTCCTCCTGCGCCACCAGCGGGGCCACGAACTGGGTGGCGGCGATGACACCGGCGGCGGCGCCGGCCAGCGTCGCCAGGGCGAACTTGTTCATGGGCATCCTTTCTTCACGGCTTCGCGGCAAACCACGGCATGGGATCGATCGGCGCACCGTCCCGACGCAGCTCCAGATAGAGTGTTTCGCTGCGGGTTTCGGGCAATGCGCCGGTCTGTTCAATCAAAAATTCTTCTCCGGCCGGTTGCAACCCCCCAAGCGTGCCGAGCGGCTCGCCCGGTTCGATGATCTCGCCGGCCTCGCGCACAATATGCCCCAGCCCGGCGAGAACGACCAGATATTCCGGGGCAGGTTCCAGGATCACGATCTCGCCATAATCGAGAAACGGCCCGGCATAAAGCAGCGTGGCCCGGACCGGGCTGGTGACCAGCGCCTGCGGGGCGGCCTCGATCACCAGGCCCGGGCGGGTGATGCCGGCGGCATCGGCCTCGCCGAAACGGTGCAGGATGGTGCCGTTCACCGGCAGGGCCAGCCGGCCGCGCATGGATTCGAACCCGTCTTCGGGCGTGGCAGGCGGCGCGATCCGGCCCAGCGCGGCGGCAAGATCGTGCAAGGTCGCGGCATCGGCGCGCAGCTTGTCCGCGTCGACCGGCGGGCCGGCAGGCCGGTCCCGCCCGGCAAGCTGGCGCGTCAGCGCGGCGCGCGCCTCCTGCAATCCGGCCAGGTTGCGGCGCAGCGTGTCGCGCGCGCGGCTCTGGGCGGCCCGCAGCGCCGAGATGCGCTGAAGCGCGCCGCGCAGGATCGCCAGCTCCTTCCGCAGAGTCGGCACGATTTCGGCCATCAGCAGCCCCGAGCGAGCCGCGGCGAGCGAGCCGCCGGGATGGATCAGCCGCGCCTCGGGCGGGAACCGCTCCAG
>RFIR01000140.1 GCA_003695135.1 Alphaproteobacteria bacterium
GACGCGGTGCTGGGCGACGGGCGTTGCGGCATCAACCTCGAGGATCCAGCGTGGAAGGGCACCGGCACGGTTGCCGTGCTGCTGCGCGACAGGGCGTTTTCGGTGGCTGGGCTGTCTGGCTTCTCCGCTGGCATCTTCAGCTTCGGCACGTTGACCTGGGACACGGGCGCCAATGCCGGCCGGCGCGTGGAGGTGGAGCGCCACCAACGTGCAACGACCGGCGAAGCGGTAATCACGCTTCTGGAATCCCCCGCCAACCCCATCGCTGCGAATGATGCCTTCACCATCCGCGCCGGCTGCGACAAGGCCTTCGCCACTTGCCGCGACCGCTTTGCCAACACCGCCAACTTCCGCGGCTTCCCGCATATCCCAGGCAACGACACCGTGCTGCGCTACGCGAGCCAGGGGAAGGCCAATGACGGAGGTGTGCTGTGAGCGCGGAATTCATCCGCAGACCAGTGGCGCGGGCGAAGGTGATCGCGGCGGCGCGATCCTGGCTCGGCACGCCCTATCACGACCAGCAGAGCACGAAGGGCGTTGGTTGCGACTGCCTCGGGCTCGCGCGAGGCGTCTGGCGCGAGGTGGTTGGGCCGGAGCCCTTCCCGGCCCCGCCCTATTCCCGCGACTGGGGCGAGACCGGGCCGTTGGAGGTCATGGCCGAGGGTGCGCGCGCCTGCATGATCGAGGTCTCGCCCGCTGAGGCCCCCCCCGGCGCGCTCGTGGTGTTCCGCATGCGCGAGCGGGCCATCGCCAAGCATGTCGGCATCCTGACAGATACAGGCACCCTCATCCACGCCCGCGAGCGGCTGGGGGTGATCGAGGAACCCTTCACCCTGGCCTGGCGGCGGCGTCTGGCCTTCGCCTTTCTCTATCCGCAACCCCGGAGGCGCTGATGGCCACGCTCGTGCTCGGTCTGGCAGGTCAGGCCATTGGCGCCTCGATCGGTGGCGGTCTCCTTGGCATTTCCGCCGCCACCATCGGTGGGGCGATCGGCAGCATGGCCGGCTCTGTCGTGGACAGCTGGATCGTGGGCTCGCTGCAGCCAGACCAGCACTACGAGGGCGCAAGGCTCGACAGCTTGCGGGTGACGTCCGCCACCGAAGGCACCACGATCCCCCGCGTCTTCGGACGCATGCGGATCGGCGGCAACATCATCTGGGCGACCGATTTCACAGAGCAGGTCAACACCACGACGCAGGGCGGCGGAAAGGGCGGCGGTCCCAAGACCACCACGACCGAGTATTCCTATTCGGCCTCCTTCGCTGTCGCCCTCTGCGAAGGCCCGATCACCGGCATTGGCCGCATCTGGGCCGACGGCGAGTTGCTCGATACCTCGACCATCACCTGGCGCTGGTATCCGGGCGACGAGGCGCAGGCGGCAGATCCCTTCATCGCTACGACAATGGGAGCGGAAGGCGCGCCGGCCTATCGCGGCACGGCGTACGTCGTGTTCGAGGAACTCGACCTCACCCCCTTCGGGAACCGCATCCCGCAGCTGTCCTTCGAGGTGTTCCGGCCGCTCGCCGACGCGGATACCGCCGAGGGCGCGATAAAGGCCGTCACCATGATCCCGGGCGCGGGCGAGTTCGTGTACGCCACCGAGCCGGTGAAGCAGAAAAAAGGCGCGAAGACGACGCCCGAGAACGTGCATGCCGAGACCGACAGGGCCGACTTCCTGGTCTCCCTCGACCGGCTCGAGGCGCTGGCGCCGGCGGTCGAAAGCGTGAGCCTCGTGGTCACCTGGTTCGGCAACGACCTGCGCTGCGACCGCTGCGAGATCAGGCCGGGCGTGGAAACCACCACCAAGACCACGAAACCGCAGGTCTGGTCCGTCGACGGCGTGGACCGAGCCTCGGCTCATCTCATCTCGACGAAGCACGGCCGGCCCGTCTATGGCGGCACACCAAGCGACGCGGCCGTGGTGCAGGCGATCAAGGAGATGAAGGCGCGCGGGCTTCGCGTCACCTTCTATCCCTTCCTGATGATGGACATTCCGGTGAACAACGGGCTCAAGGATCCGTGGACGGGTGCGGCAGACCAGCCGGGATATCCTTGGCGCGGTCGGATCACGCTTTCGAAGGCGCCGGGCCGGTCCGGCTCTCCCGACGGCACGGCGTCGGCCGCGACGGAAGTTCAGGCCTTCTTCGGATCCGCCGCGCCGGCGGATTTCACCGTGGTCGGCGAGACCGTCGCCTACACCGGGCCGGCGGAGTGGTCGTGGCGCCGGATGATCCTGCACTATGCCCATCTCTGCGCGGCAGCCGGCGGCGTCGACGCCTTCCTGATCGGCTCGGAGCTGCGCGGGCTCACGCAGGTCCGCCGCGAGGGAAACGCCTTCCCGGGCGTGAACCAGCTCAAGCAGTTGGCAGCAGATGTTCGGGCGGTGCTCGGGGCAGGCACGAAGATTTCCTACGCCGCCGACTGGTCGGAGTATTTCGGCTATCACCCGGACGACGGCTCGGGCGACGTCTTCTTCAACCTCGACAAGCTCTGGGCTGACACCAATATCGATTTCATCGGCATCGACAACTACATGCCGCTCTCCGACTGGCGCGACGGCTTCGAACACCTCGACGCGCTGGGCGGCGCACCGGCGGTGTACGACCGCGCCTATCTGCAGGCGAACATCGCGGGCGGGGAGGGCTTCGACTGGTACTATGCCAGCGATGCCGACCGGACCAATCAGACCAGAACGGCGATCTCTGACGGCGCCTACGGCAAGGACTGGGTCTTCCGCTACAAGGACCTGGTAAGCTGGTGGTCGAACCCCCACTACGACCGCCCGGGCGGCGTCGAAAGCGCGACCCCCACCGATTGGGTTCCGGAGAGCAAACGGATCCGCTTCACGGAGTTCGGCTGCCCGGCCATCGACCGTGCCACCAACCAGCCGAACGTCTTTTACGATCCGAAGTCTTCGGAAAGCGCGGCACCGTACTTCTCGCGAGGCTGGCGCGACGACGCAATCCAGCGGGCCTATCTCGAGGCCACGGCGCTCTATTGGGCCGATGCCGCGAACAACCCGGTCTCCACGGTCACCGGCAAGTCCATGGTCAAGCTCAAGGACAGCGCCGCCTGGACCTGGGACGCCCGCCCGCACCCGTTCTTCCCGGCCCTAACCGATGTCTGGTCGGATGGCGCGAACTGGCAGCTCGGTCATTGGCTGACCGGCCGGCTCGGCGCTGTCGCGCTCGCCGCGCTCGTGCGCCACCTCTGCCTATCCGCAGGCATGGATGCCGCCCACATCGACGTCTCAGGCCTTTGGGGCGCGGTGGAGGGAATGACCATTCCGGCCATCGAGAGCCCCCGCGCGACGATCTCCATGCTCGCGCGGCACTTCGGTTTCGACGCCGTCGAGAGCGAGGGCGTGATCCGCTTTCGGATGCGCGGGACCGCGCCGGTGGCCACGCTCACCCCCGGCGACCTGGTCGCAGGCAACGGCGAGGACATCGAGCGCACCCGCGGCCAGGAGACCGAGCTTCCGCAGGTGCTGCGCTGGAGCGTGGCGCGCGCCGACGAGGACTACGACAGCGCCCTCGTCGAGGCCAGGCGCATCACCACCGGCGCGGTGCGCATCACGGCCGAGAGTTACCCGGTCGCCGTGCCGCCAGAAGAGGCCGAGCGCCGCTGCCGCAGGGCGCTCATGGAGACCTGGACCGCGCGCGAACGCGCCGCCTTTGCGCTGCCGCCCTCGCGCCTCAGGCTCGATCCGGGGGATGCGGTGCTGGTTTCCGACGCCGGCACCGCCGAGATGCGCCTCACCCGCATCGCCGACGAACGCGCGCGCCGCATCGAGGCCGTGCGCCAGGACCGCGAGGTTTACGATCTTCCGCCCGGCCCGCAGCGCGCGGCCCGGGTAAAGGCGCCCGTCCTGCTGGGGGCGCCGGAGGTAGCGATCCTCGACCTGCCGCAGCTGACGAGCGCCAATACACCACCGCGACCGCTCATTGCCGTCGATGCCGATCCCTGGCCTGGCACCGTCTCGGTGCTGCGCAGCCCCGAGACATCCGGCTGGGCGAGCTTCGTCACCATC
>RFIR01000141.1 GCA_003695135.1 Alphaproteobacteria bacterium
CCCGGATCGGCCTTGGTCAGCGCGATATAGACCTCCTGACCCAGATCGCGGGTGCCCACCAGCGCGGTGATCACCAGCATGGACAGGGCGAACATGATGGTCTGGTTGCAGCCCAGCATGATCTCGGGCATCGCCAGCTTGAGCTTGATGCGGGTGAGGATCTGGCGCGGCGTGCCGCCAATGGCCCGGCCGGCCTCGACCAGCCGGGGATCGACCCCGCGGATGCCGAGCGCGGTGTAGCGGATCGCGGGCGCCACCGCATAGGCGACCACGGCGATCATCGCGGTGAAGTCGCCGACGCGGAACAGCATCACCGCCGGCATCAGATAGACGAAGGAGGGCAGGGTCTGCAGGGTGTCGATGATCGCCTCCACCCAACGCCAGGCCACCGGGCGCTCGGCGGTGGCGATGGCGATCGGCACGCCGATCAGCATGGCGATGACGGTGGAGATGCCGCACAGATAGACGGTGATCATCGCCTTTTCCCACTGCCCGGTGACGGCGATCATCAGCGACAGCGCCGCGGCCAGCGCCGCCGCCCGCCAGCCGCCGAGCCGCCAGCCCGCCAGCGCCAGCAGCGCGACCACCCCCGGCCAGGGCAGGCTGCCCAGGAAGCGCTTGAAGGGGATCAGCAGGTTGAGCAGCAGCGCGTTCTTGACCGCCTCCAGCGTGTCGAAGAAGTTGACGTTGATCCACCCGACCACCCGCGACCAGAAGGTGCCGGTGGAGATCTGCAGCTCGGCCGGGTAGCTCTGGATGAAGGGCAGGATCTGTCCGGCAAGGCCGGTCGCCAGCACGATGGCGATGCCGGTGGCCAGATAGGGGTGGCGAAGGTGCCACGGCCCGTGGCGCGGCGGGTCGGCGGGCCTGCGCGCATAGGCCTGGCTCAGCCGGTCGAGAGCGATGGCCAGCGCGACGATGGCCAGCCCCGCCTCGAGCCCGGCGCCGAAATCCAGCCGGCGCAGCGCGGCCAGAACGTCGAAGCCCAGCCCGCCGGCGCCGATCATGGCGGCGATGATGACCATGTTGAGCGACAGCATGATCACCTGGTTGACCCCGACCATCAGCGCGTCCTGCGCCGAGGGCACCAGCACCCGCCAGATCATCTGCCTGCGGGTGCAGCCGACCATGTTGCCCAGATCGCGCACCTCCGAGGGCACCCGGCGCAGGGCCAGAACCGTGACCCGGGTCATCGGCGGCATGGCGTAGATCAGCGTCGCCACCACCGCCGCGGTCGGGCCGAAGCCGAACAGGAACAGGATCGGCACCAGATAGGCAAAGACCGGAATGGTCTGCATCAGGTCGAGCAGCGGCCGGATCGCCTGCTCGAACCAGGGGTGGCGATAGGCGAGGATGCCCAGCAGGATGCCGAAGCCCACGCCCAGCGGCACGGCGACGAGGATCGAGGCCAGCGTCACCATCGCGCTTTCCCACTGGCCGAAGACGGCGATGAACAGAATGCAGGCGGCGACGATCAGCGCGGTCCTCCGCCCGCCGGCATAGTGGCCGAACAACGCGAACAGCGCCACCACGGCGATCCAGGAGACGGGCGGCAGGATCTGCTCGGCCGCCGAGCCCTGCCCGGACAGGAAGCCGGTCGATATCAGGCTCAGCACGATACGGTAGGGAAAGTCGATCACCGCGGCGATGAACCGGGTCAGTTCGTGGAAGGTGAACAGGCCGAAGCTGGCCTCGTTCAAGAGCCACTTGGTGAACTCGGTGATCCAGCGGGCGACCGGAACCCGCCAGCGGGAGGGGTAGTCGAAGGCCCAGGGGGCGATGTCCTCGCCCAGTTTCCAGAAGGCGACAAAGGCGATCAGCGCCGCGATCCAGATCAGCGCCGCGCCCGAGGGGCGGGCCAGAGGCGCGGGGGCTGCCGAGGTGCCGTCCTGCATCGCCTCAGCCCTGCAGCATCACGGCGGCGACGTCGTCGCGCCGCAGAAGCCCCAGCACCGAGCCGTCATCTGCGGTGACGCGCAGCGCCGCCGCGCCGTCGGCCAAGAGCGGGCCGGCCTCGGCGATGGTCGCGCGGGGCCCGATGGCCGGCATGGCCGCATCGCCCTCGCCCGGCGTCATCGCCGAGGTGACGCGCATGACCTTGGCCTTGGGCACCGCACGGGTGAATTCGCGCACGTAATCGGTGGCCGGGGCGACGACGATCTCCTCGGGCGAGGCGCATTGCACCACGGCGCCGTCCTTCATGATGGCGATGCGGTCGGCCAGCCGGATCGCCTCGTCGAAATCATGGGTGATGAAGACGATGGTCTTCTTCAGCACCGATTGCAGGCGCATGAACTCGTCCTGCATCTCGCGGCGGATCAGCGGATCGAGCGCCGAGAACGGCTCGTCGAGAAACCACAGCTCCGGCTCCACCGCCAGCGAGCGGGCGATGCCGACGCGCTGCTGCTGGCCGCCGGACAGCTGGCGGGGAAACGCCTCCTCGCGCCCGCCAAGCCCGACAAGGGTGATCATCTCGCGCGCCCGCGCCTCGCGCCGCGCCCTGTCCACGCCCTGGATGTCGAGCGGGAAGGCGACGTTTTCCAGCACGTTCAGATGCGGCAGCAGGGCGAAGTTCTGGAACACCATGCCCATCTTGTGGCGCCGGATCTCGATCATCTGCGCCTCGCTGGCCGCCAGCAGGTTCTGCCCGTTGAACAGGATCTCGCCGGCGGTCGGCTCGATCAGGCGCGACAGGCAGCGCACCAGCGTCGACTTGCCCGATCCCGACAGCCCCATGATGACGAAGATCTCGCCCTCATGCACCTCCAGATCGACATCGCGCACCGCAGCCACGAGGCCGAGTGCGGCAAAGCGTTCGGGGTCGGGGTCGTCCTTCAGCTGCGCCAGCGCGCGTTCGGCATGATCGCCGAACAGCTTCCAGACATTGCGGCAGACAAGCTTGGGCTCGCGCATCGGTCTTCCGGGGATTGGACCGCGCCATCGGCGGGCGCCGGGCGGCGGACCCGGCGCCGCAGCTCGGGCGCCGGGCCGCAGGGGATTACTGGCCGATCCAGGCCTTCCAGCGCGCCTCGTTGGCGGCCATCCAGCCCGCGACGACCTCCTCGACCGACTTGCCGTTGAGATCGACATCGGTGATCATCGCGCCCATCTCGTCATTGTCGATGGTGAAGGCCTTGATCGCCTTGTAGGCGGTGGGCCACTTGTCCTTGACGCCGACCCAGCCGACCTTCCAGATCTCGCCGAAGGGCTTGCCGCAATCATAGGCCATGTCGGGATTGATGCCCCAGGACGGGTCGCTGTAGCATTCGGGGGTGTATTGCGGGAATTCGACCCATTCGCCGTCATATTTTGCCGGCGCCCAGTGCGGGGCATAGACCCACAGCATGATCGGCGCCTTGCGCTGATAGGCGCTTTCCAGCTCGGCAAACAGCGCCGCATCGGTGCCGGCATGGATCACCTCGAAGGGTAGATCGAGCGCCTCGACCCGTTCGTCATCGAAGCCGCCCCAGGTGACCGGCCCGCCCAGGTAGCGCCCCTTGGGCGCGGTCTCGGCGGTCGAGAACGCCTCGGCACAGGCCTTGTCCTTCAGCGCCTCCCAGTTGGGCAGGCCGGGGCATTTCTCCTTCATGTAGGAGGGATACCACCACTCCTCCTTGGCCTTCATGCCGGTGGGGCCGAGGCTTTCGACCTTGCCGGTGGCAATCGCCGCATCCATCGCCTCGCGGCCGGTGGTGTCCCAGATCTCCATCGCGACATCGAGATCGCCGGTCTGCAGCCCCGCGAACTGGGCCAGATAATCGGCCTGCACGTATTCGACATTGACGCCGGCCTTCTTGAGGATCTCGCCCATCAGGTTGGTGGTGATGAGCTGGCCGGTCCAGTCATGCAGCGTCAGCTTGATCGGATCGGGGGAATCCTGCGCCGCGGCGGGCATGCCGATGGCGGCGGCAACCAGCGCCGTCGCGGCCAGCAGGCGCATGGTCGGGGTCCTGGGATTTCGGGGATGTGTCGTCACGTCGCTCTCCCTGCGCAATGTGTTCGCCGGACCGTGCGGGCTCGCCTCCGCATCGCCGGTCTTTCCGCTGCCGGGTCCGATGCGGCGGTCCTGACCCCGATTTACGCGTATCGGGGCGGCGGCTGTCAATCACCATCTGTGGCTTTTTGTGTTGATCTTGCCCGATCATGTGGATTTTGCTGTCATGAACCTCGCGACGACCCAAAGATCGGGCGCAGGGATGGCGCCGCACATGCTGAGCAAACGTCACGAAAAGATCCTGAAGCTGCTGGAACGCGAGGGGATGACCTCCATTGCGGTGCTGGCCCAGCGGCTGGGCGTGTCGCAGGAGACGGTGCGCCGCGATCTGCGACCGCTGACCGAAATCGGCTCGCTGGTGCGCGTCCACGGCGCGGTCGGCCTTGCCGGCCATATCGGCGAGGCGCCCTTTCAGCGCCGCATGCGCGAGAACGCCGCCGCCAAGCAGGCGATCGCGCGTGCGGCCGCCGCGACCATTTCGGACGGCGAATCGGTCATGCTCGATACCGGCACCACCACCAGCTTTCTGGCGCGCGAGCTGCTCGGCCGCCGGCGGCTGACCGTGGTCACCAATTCCTCCGACGTCGCCCGCACCCTGGCCACGGTCAACGGCAACCGGGTCTACATGGCCGGCGGCGAGCTGCGCAGCGATTCCGGTGCCGCCTTCGGCAAGTCGGCCATCGACTTCGTCAGCCGCTTCTTTGTCGATCACGCCATCATCTCGGCCGGCGCGGTCAGCGCGGCGGGCATCATGGATTTCGATCTGGAGGAGGCCGAATTCGCCCGCATCGTGCTCGGCCGCGGCCGGCGGCGGGCGGTGGTCACCGACCGCAGCAAGTTCGGCCGTCAGGGTCTGGTCACCGTTTGCGGCTTCGAGGCGATCGACGAGCTGATCACCGACGCCGGCCCGCCCGAGGACATCCTGGCGGGCATGCAGGCCGAGGGGGCAAGGCTGGTCCTGGCCTGATCCCCGCGCCGGCGATCCCGGACCCCGCGATGCCCTTCGTATCGCGGCGGCGCGGCCCCGTTCAGGCCCGGATCGGCCCCTCGGCGGTGATGGCGTAATCCGACAGGGTCGCGTCGGCATGGGTCATGCGGTGATCGAGCATCTTTCGCGTGAGCCGCAGAAGCTCGCCGGCATGGGCGGGATCGCCAGCCAGATTCTGCGCCTCGCCGCCCGCCTGCCGGTCGAACAGCAAGGGCGGCAGCCCGCCATTGAAATGCACCAGCGTGAACCGCTCCTCGCGCAATATGGCGAGGTTGCACCGGTCGAGCGTCAGATGCCCGGCGATCCAGCCCGCGCGCGGCATCGGGATGGTGCCGAAATCGAGCTCGGAATAGGTGTGATCGCGCCAGTCCGGCGGCGCATCGCCCGCGATCAGCGGGCGCAGCGAGCGGCCGTCGACCGAGGTGGGACATTCGAGCCCGGCATAGTCGAGCAGGGTGGGAAAGACATCGACCGACTCGGTCGGCTGCGTGACCACCCGCCCGGCGCCGAGCCCCGCCGGGTCGCGGATGATCAGCGGGATGCGATAGGCGGCATCGAACACCGTCACCTTGCTCCAGCAGCCATGA
Source organism: Alphaproteobacteria bacterium (assembly GCA_003695135.1). GTDB lineage: Bacteria > Pseudomonadota > Alphaproteobacteria > Rhodobacterales > Rhodobacteraceae > J013. Next base: position 5,570 of record RFIR01000141.1, read on the forward strand.
TCGCCAAGCATCTCGCCGTGATCGGAACAGACGACCAGCAGCGTGTCGTCATACTGTCCCGTCCGCTTCAGGAATTCGATCACCCGGCCGAGGTGATGGTCGACCTCGGCCGCGAGCCCCAGATAGACCTGCCGGATGGTGCGCACCGCCTCCGGCGTTTCCTCAAGCCCCGGCCGGCCCTGGACATAGCGTGACAGCGGCGTCCGGCCGCGCAGCTCGTTCAGCAC
>RFIR01000142.1 GCA_003695135.1 Alphaproteobacteria bacterium
CGCGATCTCGTTGCGCGAGCTGCCATAGCGGCCCATCGGGATCATGGCGCGGAACTCCTCCTTTTCGGGCAGGCTGTCGATGAAGCCGGGCAGCACGTTGTTCATGCGGATGTTCTCGGGCGCGTAGCGGTCGGCAAAGAGCTTGGTGAAGCTCGCCAGCCCCGCCCGCATCACGGCGGAGGTCGGAAAGACCGGGCTCGGCTCGAAGGCGGCGAAGGTGGAGATGTTGATGATCGCACCGCCGCCCTGTTTCTGCATGATCGGGGTCACCAGCCGCGTGGGGCGGACGACGTTGAGGAAATAGACCTCCATCCCCTCATGCCAGTCCTCATCGGTCAGCTCCAGCACCGGCGCGCGCGGCCCGTGCCCGGCCGAATTGACCAGAACGTCGATGCGGCCCCATTCGGCCATGGCCGCGTCCACCAGACGCTGCAGATCCTCGACCGAGCGGTTGGAGCCGGTCACGCCGACTCCGCCCAGCTCGCGCGCCAGCGCCTCGCCCTTGCCCGAAGAGGACAGTATGCCCACCCGGAAGCCGTCCGCGGCCAGCGCGCGCGCGCTGTCGGCGCCCATGCCGCTGCCGCCGGCGGTGATCAGTGCGACCTTGTTCATGCCGTTCTCCTCATGTCCTGTCACTGTTCATGTCTTGCCACTGTCTTCGGGGTTGAGGTTCAGGAGCGCCACCCCGCTCTGACCCAGTTCGATGGCGGCAAACGGCCCGCCATGGCACATGTTGCCGGGATCGCGCGGATCGAGAGGGCCGTATTCGGCGAAGATCGCCCTGGCGAACTGCTCGGCATTGTCCTTCGGCCGATAGCCGAGATGGCTGGCGCCGGAATTGTCCACCGGCGCGCGGTCATTGGCCGAGACGCCATAGACGATGGAAAAGCCGGTGACCGGCGTGTCGATGGCGCGCTCGACGAGGTGGACGAGGTCTTCATAGCTCAGCCAGCTGCCCACCGCGCGCGGATTGGTCACCTGCGCGCAGGACAGGATGCGCATGCACACCGCCTCCAGCCCGCGCTTGTCCCAGTAAAGGCTCGCCAGATCCTCGGCAAAGCACTTGGCCAGCCCGTAATAGGTATCGGGCCGGTGCGGCGCATCCACGCCGATAAATTCGGTCTTGGGGTGCATGCCCACCGCGTGGATCGAGGAGGCATAGACCACCCGCCGCAGCCCGTTGCGCCAGGCGGCCTCCCACACATTGTAGGCACCCATGATGTTGGAGCGCAGGATCGCCTCGAAGGGCGCCTCGTCGGCGATGGCGCCGAAATGGACCACCATCTCGGCCCCCTTCAGCAATGCGGTCACGGCATCGAGATCGGCAAGATCGGCCTGCTCGAAGCGTTCGCCGGGATAGAGCGTGGCCGGCGCCTCGGCGATGTCGGTCGAGACCAGCTCATCGCAGAGCCGGCTGAGCGGCTCGCGCAGATGCGAGCCGAGGCGGCCGGCCGCGCCGGTCAGAACGAGTTTCTTCATCTCTGCTCTCCGCTTGCGGTGGCGGCATACGCGCGCCAGTTAAGGATTTCCTTCCGCACCATCAGATCACGGCCCTTTCCACGATCGGCCGGTTCTGCGCGATGCGTTCACAGGCAAAGGGCGAAAGATCGAGCGTGCGGTATTCGCCATATGTCAGCCATTCGGCGGTGCCGCGGCCCATCGCCGGCGATTGCTGCAGCCCGTGGCCGGAAAAGCCGTTGAGGAAGACGAAATTCTCCAGCTCCGGCGCGGGCCCGAGAATGGCGTTGTGATCGAAGGTGTTGAGCGCGTAATGCCCCGCCCATTCCGACTGCACGCGGATCGCCTCGAACTGCGGAATGCGCGCGGCGAGGATCGGCCAGACATGGTTTTCGAACCGCGCGTGATCCATGGCGAAATCCTCGGGATCGACCGCCGGGTCGGGATCGGGAGGGCAGCCGCACAGATAGGTGCCGCCGCCGTTTTCGCGCACATGCACGCCGGAGGGATCGATGGTCAGCGGCAGATCGCGATCGAGCGGCTTCTCGGCGCGGAAGATCCAGGTGAAGCGCTTGCGCGGCTCCACCGGCAGTTCCAGCCCGGCCATGGCGGCAGTACGCGCGGCGCGCGGGCCGGTGGCATTGACCAGCTGGCCGCAGGCGACCCGTTCGCCCGATTTCAGCCGCACGCCGGTGACCCGGCCGCCGGCGCGCTCGATCGCCACCACCTCGTTCTCGATGTATTCTACCCCGTTCTCGCGCGCCTTGCGCCGCAGCCAGTCGAAAACGGTGCTGCCGTCCCAGTAGCCCTCATCGACCAGATTGATGGAGCCCAGCACGATGTCGTCGAGATTGTAGAAGGGATAGGCGGCGCGGATCTCCTCGGCCGTCATCAGCTGCGTCGCCGCCCCGGCGGCGATCTGGACCTCGCGGTTGCTGCGCAGGATGTCCGCGAAGCCCTCGTTGTCGGCGAGGTAGAGATAGCCGAAGGAGCGGATGGAGAGCTCCGGCACCCGCTCGTCCCCGCCCAGATATCTGCGCAGGTTCTTGATGAAATCGGCGGCGAACTGGCTGATGCGCACGTTGAGCTCGGTGGAATACTGCTGGCGGATGCAGGAATTGGTGTGCGCGGTCGAGCAGCTCTCATAGGTCATGTCGCGCTCGACCACGAGAACCCGCCCGTCGAAATCGGCATTGTCGCTGAGAAACCATGCGGTCGAGGAGCCCATGATCGCCCCGCCGACGATGATCACCTCGTAGGAGGCGCGCGCCGGCGCCTCGGTCCGTCCTGCCATCAGGCAACCCCTCCTGTCGCAGCCATGCCGTCATCACGGGCGCGGCGCTTGAAGATGCATCGCAAGCCGCCGGGCCGCAATGCCTGGCTTGGGCATCTGCACAGGGAATCGGGGCGCACCGTTTCATACCAGCCGCCCCTTCGACCGACCCGTCTGGCGAGAATGCCCGAAGCTTTCGAAATCGGGCGCGTCGAGGCGCGGGAAAGGGCCCGGCGATCGCGATCATCCGGCCCGATCGGAAAAGGGCGGCATGAGGTCGGGGACAGGAAAAGGCATGTCGGTCGGGTATCGCGGCAGGCAGCGCCAGTCCCTGTCGGTATGCTCGGGCGGAGGCGAAATGCGGCGCCGGCGAAGATTGTTCCCGGTTTTCACTTGTTTGA
>RFIR01000143.1 GCA_003695135.1 Alphaproteobacteria bacterium
GCAGCAGCTGTCGAGCAGCGCCGTGACCACCCCGCCATGCAGCACGCCGGTCTCCGGATCGCCGATCAGCCGCGCGTCATAGGGGATGCGGAGCCGGGCGAAGCCGGGGCCGATCTCGACCAGCTTCAGCCCCAGAGCCTTGTTGTGCGGCAGCGCCTCGATGAACTGGCGCGCCCGCTCGACCCGCTCGGATGTATGGGATCGGTCGAATTCGGTCATCTCTCTGCCCCGGCGAGCCTGGAAAACCCGGCGAGCAAGACCACAAACCGCACGGGCTGGCAATACCGGCCGCGGCGCGCACCCTGCCCCGCCCGCGATAAGAGGTTGAACCGCCGCGCGGGCCGGCCGATACTTCCCGCCTCGTGACACCACCGGCCGGACGGGCGTATGAGCGATGAAAGACTCACCATCGGCGAGATGTGCCGCGCCTTCGGCGTCACCCCGCGCACGCTGCGCTATTACGAATACATCGAGCTCATCTCGCCCGAACGCGAAGGCCAGAAGCGCCTCTACACCGCACGCGACCGGGGAAGGCTGACCCTGATCCTGCGCGGCCGCCGCTTCGGCTTCTCGCTGGAGGAAATCCGGCGGTGGCTGACGCTCTACGAGGCCGGCGACAACCAGCGCGAGCAGATCGAGGTCTGGGTGGCCGCGGCCGAACGCCGCCTGGGCGAGATGCGGGAGGAAATCCGCGAACTGGAAGACAGGCTCGAGGAGCTGGAACGTCTGCGCGACGAGGGCCGCGCCTGGCTGCGCGGGCAGGCCGGGCCGTCATGACGTTGCGTTAAAGCCGCCCTCGGCGGGGCACCAGCATCTTGATCGGCCGTGCCGGAAGGGCTTAGTCACCTCTGGCACGGCAAGCGCCGACAAGGCAGATCGGGGGCATTGCAACCCGTCGCCGTCGGCTGACGCCGCTGCCCGGCCGGCATTCGGCGGCGCCGAGACGGCCGCGCACCCGAAGCACGATCCAGGGAGCCTGACATGCCGAGTTACACCCCGCCGCTTCGCGACATGAAATTCGTGCTGCATGAGGTCCTGAAGGTCCAGGACGGCGACATACCGGGCTATGCGGAGTTGAGCGAGGATTTCACCGGAGCGGTGCTGGAGGAGGCGGGCAAGATCGCCTCCGAGGTGCTCGCCCCCCTCAACCAGATCGGCGACCGCGAGGGCTGCCGGCTGGAGAATGGCGTCGTCCGCACGCCCACCGGTTTTCAGGAGGCCTTCGACACGCTGCGCGAGGGCGGCTGGACCGGGCTCGACTGCGCCGAGGAATGGGGCGGGCAGAACATGCCGCATGTGCTGGGCACGGCGGTGGGCGAGATGTTCGTGGCCGCCAATCTCGCCTTCATGATGTACCCCGGCCTGACCCATGGCGCCTATTCGGCGATCTCGCGCCATGGCTCCGAGCAGCAGAAGCAGACCTATCTGCCAAAGCTCGTGAGCTGCGAATGGACCGGCACCATGAACCTGACCGAGCCCCATTGCGGCACCGATCTGGGGCTGTTGCGCACCAGGGCCGAGCCGCAGGGCGACGGCAGCTACCGCATCACAGGCCAGAAGATCTTCATCTCCGCCGGCGAGCACGAGCTTGCCTCCAACATCATCCATCTGGTGCTGGCCCGCATCCCAGGCGCCCCGCCGGGCACCAAGGGCATCAGCCTCTTCATCGTGCCGAAGTTCCTGGTCAATGAGGATGGCAGTCTGGGTGCCCGCAATGCCGTGACCTGCGGCAAGATCGAGGAAAAGATGGGCATCCACGGCAACTCCACCTGCGTGATGAACTATGACGGCGCGACGGGCTATCTGGTGGGCGAGGAGAACAAGGGGCTGCGTGCCATGTTCACCATGATGAACGAGGCGCGGCTGGGCGTCGGGCTGCAGGGGCTGGCGCAGGCGGTCGTGGCCTATGAGAACGCGCTGGCCTACGCCAGGGAGCGCCTTCAGGGCCGCGACGTGACCGGGCCGAAGAACCCCGACGGGCCGGCCGATCCGATCATCGTCCACCCCGATATCCGCCGCACGCTGATGGACCAGAAGAGCTTTGTCGAAGGCGCGCGGATGTTCGCGCTGTGGGGCGCCACGCTGATCGACGCCGATGTGCGGGCGGGCGACGAGGACGCCGCCGATCTGATCGCGCTGCTGATCCCCGTGGTCAAGGCCTTCCTCACCGACAAGGGTTTCGAGATGTGCATCGCCGCCCAGCAGGTCTTCGGCGGGCATGGCTATATCGAGGAATGGGGCATGTCGCAGTTCGCGCGCGATGCCCGCATCGCCATGATCTACGAGGGCGCGAACGGCATCCAGGCGCTCGATCTGGTCGGGCGCAAGCTGGCCGCCAAGGGCGGCAAGCCGCTGATGGGGCTGTTCGAGACCATCAAGGGCTTCATCAAGGACCATGAGGGGCGCGAGGGGCTCAAGGCCGATTTCCTCGATCCCCTCAAGCGTGCCAGCAAGGAGCTGCAGGAGGCCACGATGTACTTCATGGCCGAGGGGATGAAGAACCCGCATGCGGCGCTGGCGGGCTCGACGGACTACCTGCATCTCTTCGGCCATGTCTGCCTGGGCTACGCCTGGACGCGGATGGCGATCGCGGCGGAGGACGCGCTGGCGGCCGGCACGCCCGACGAGGATTTCTACCGCGCCAAGCTGACCACCGGGCGCTACTACATGCGCCGCTGCCTGCCCGAGACCGCGCTGCGGCTCGAGCGCATCAAGTCCGGGCCGGAGCCGGTGATGGCGCTGGACGCGGCGAATTTCTGACGAACCTGCGGGGTGCGCCACGAATGCGCGCCCCATGACGCCGGAGGAGACATGCCCAGGCGCCTGCCCCTGCCCGTGCGGCGACAGATGAACCTGACCGAGGCGGCCTATGACCGCCTGAGCGCACTGAACGCGACCTACGGGCTGGGCAACAACTATCTTCTTGTGGTTCTGCTCGAAAAGCTCGACGAGATTGCAGAGCCGGAAAAACTCGACCGGGCCTTTCGCGATTTCATCGCCGAATATGGCAGCCCGGCAGGAGGGAGCACATCATGAGCTTTGCCAACCTCGCCAGCGACTGGATGACCGATGAGCACCGGATGCTCGAGGAGATGACCACCCAGTTCATCACCGAGAAATGGGCACCGCATTACGAACGCTGGCGGCATCAGGGCGAGATGGACCGCAGCACATGGCAGGAGGCGGCCGAGGTCGGGCTGCTCTGCGCCTCGATCCCGGAGGAATATGGCGGGGCGGGCGGCGATTTCGGCCATGAGGCGGTGATCTCGATGGCCGCGGCGCGCGAGAACCTCGCCTCATGGGGCAACGGCATCCATTCGGGCATCGTCGCCCATTACATCCTCGCCTATGGCACCGAGGAACAGAAGAAGCGCTGGCTGCCGAAGATGGCCACCGGCGAGAAGGTGGCCGCGCTGGCGATGACCGAACCCTCCGGCGGCTCGGACGTGCAGAACATCAGGACCCGCGCCATTCGCGAGGGCAATGTCTACCGCATGAATGGCGCCAAGACCTTCATCACCAACGGCCAGCACGCCGATCTGATCCTGGTGGCCTGCAAGACCGATCCGGGCGAGAAAGCCAAGGGCGTGAGCCTGATCATGGTCGAGGCCGATCAGGCCGAAGGCTTCCGCCGCGGACGCAATCTGGAAAAGATCGGGCTGAAGGCGGCCGATACCTCCGAGCTCTTCTTCGACGATGTCGCGGTGCCGCCGGAAAACCTGCTCGGCTCCGAGGAGGGTCAGGGCTTCTACCAGATGATGGAGCAGCTGCCCCAGGAGCGGCTGATCATCGGCTGCGGCGCGGTGGGCGCGATGGAAGGCGCAGTGGAACGCACCATCGCCTATGCCAGGGAACGCGAGGCCTTCGGTCAGCCGATCATCCGCTTCCAGCACCTGCGTTTCAAGCTGGCCGAGTGCAAGACCAACACCGTGGTCGCGCGCGCCTTTCTCGACAGCTGCATCGCCGCGCATCTGCGGGGCGCGCTGACGGTCGAGACGGCGGCGATGCAGAAATACTGGCTCACCGACCTGCAGTGCCAGGTGATCGACGAATGCCTGCAGATCCATGGCGGCTATGGCTACATGATGGAGTATCCGGTCGCGGAAATGTGGACGGACGCGCGGGTCCAGCGCATCTATGGTGGCACCAACGAGATCATGAAGGAGCTGATCTCGCGGTCGCTGTGAGCGCCTGATCGAGGAGCGGAGCCCGTCGGCAGGCGGTGGAGAATGAGTATTTGGACCAAGAAGAAGCAGCACAGGTGCTCCGGACCGGCTGCGCCCCTGCCCAGGGGCCGAGGCAGCAAGGGCAGGGGCGACTTCTCCTTGGGCGGTCATCGCCTCTCCAGGCTGTACCGCGATGCCATCCCGCGGGCATAAAGGTTAAGAAAGGGTTCTTCTTCTTGGCAAAAATACTCGGATCCGGCGTCTCCACCGGGAGTTGGCGCGAAAGGAAGGGCTGAACGCATGGCCGAATACCGACTGTACTGCTTTGCCCAGTCGGGCAATTCCTACAAGGCGGCGCTGACGCTGGAGCTGGCCGGGCTGGATTGGGAGCCGGTCTTCGTCGACTTCTTTGCCGGCGAGACGCGCAGCCCGGAATACCGCAGCAAGATCAACGAGATGGGCGAGGTGCCCGTTCTGGAGACCCCCGAGTTCCGGCTCAGCCAGTCCGGCGCCATCCAGCAATATGTGGTGGACAGGACCGGCAGGCTCGGCGGTCGGGAGGGGGACAGATACGAGGTGCTGCGCTGGGTGCTGTGGGACAACCACAAGCTCTCCTCGCCCGCGGGCATGACCCGGTTCCTGATGAACTTCCTGCCCGAGGACAAGCGCCCGCAGGAGGTGATCGGCTTTACCCAGGCGCGGCTGAATTCGGCCTACAAGGTGCTCGACACCGCCCTCGCCAGTCGCGACTGGCTGGTGGGTGACGCGGTGACAGTGGCCGATCTTTCCTGCTGCGGCTATCTCTACTACCCCGAGCCCTTCGGCTTCAGCCGGGCCGACTGGCCGAACATCGACCGCTGGCTCGACCGCATCGCCGCCCTGCCGGGCTGGAAGCACCCCTACGATCTGATGCCCGGGCATCCCCTGCCCGGTGCGGGATGAGGAGAAATGCAATGACCGAGGCCTATATCTATGACGCCGTGCGCACCCCGCGCGGCAAGGGAAAGAAGGACGGCACGCTCCATGAGGTGTCGGCGCTGAGGCTTTCCGCCGAAGCCCTGAACGCCATCAAGGCGCGCAACGATCTCGATACCCGCATGATCGAGGACGTGATCTGGGGCAATGTCACCCAGATCGGCGAGCAGGGCGCCTGCCTCGCCCGCTCCGCCGTGCTGATGAGCGATTTCGACGAGAGCGTCGCCGGCGTCTCCATCAACCGCTTCTGCGCCAGCGGGCTGGAGGCGGTGAACCTTGCCGCCAACCAGGTCAGGGGCGGGGCCGGCAACGCCTATGTGGCCGGCGGGGTGGAGAGCATGTCGCGCGTGCCGATGGGCTCGGATGGCGGCGCCATCGCCGCCGATCCCTCGCTGGCGATGAAGAGCTACTTCGTGCCCCAGGGCATCTCCTCGGACATCATCGCCACCAGATACGGCTTCTCGCGCGACGATGTCGACGCCTATGCGGTGGAGAGCCAGAAGCGCGCCGCCAGGGCCCGCGAGGAAGGCCGCTTCGCCAAGTCGCTGATCGCGGTGAAGGACATCAACGGGCTGACCATCCTCGATCATGACGAGCAGATCCGCCCCGATACCGACATGCAGAGCCTGGGCAGCCTCAAGCCCTCCTTCAAGGATATCGGCGAGGTGATGCCGGGCTTCGATGCCATCGCCATCATGAAGTATCCCGAGCTGGAGCGGATCAACCACGTCCATCATGCCGGCAATTCATCCGGCATCGCCGATGGCGCGGCGGCGGTGCTGATCGGCAACCGCGAATTCGGCGAGGCCGCCGGGCTGAAGCCGCGCGCGCGCATCCGCGCCACCGCCAAGATCGGCACCGAGCCCACCATCATGCTGACCGGCCCGGTCCCGGTGACCGAGAAGATCCTGAAGCTTTCGGGCATGGAGATCGGCGATATCGACCTCTTCGAGGTCAACGAGGCCTTCGCCTCGGTGGTGCTGCGCTTCATGCAGGCCTTCGATGTCGACCACGACAGGCTCAACGTCAATGGCGGCGCCATCGCCATGGGCCACCCGCTGGGCGCGACCGGCGCCATCATTCTCGGCACGCTGCTCGACGAGCTGGAGCGGCAGGACAAGCAGGTCGGGCTCGCCACGCTCTGCATCGGCTCGGGCATGGGCGCAGCCACGATCATCGAAAGGGTCTGAGCCAGGTGCCGAAGATCGACATCGCCGCCATCGACTGGGCGGGCGGCTCCGGCTATCCCGCGCCCTTCGCCGCCCGCATCGGCGGGCGCTTTCGCAAGCGGCTGGGCAACGCCGGCGGGCTCGACCAGTTCGGGGTCAACCTGACCCGGCTGGAGCCCGGCGCGATGAGCGCGCTGCGCCACTGGCACGAAAGCGAGGACGAGTTCGTCTATGTGCTGGAGGGCGAGCTGGTGCTCATCGAGGATGAGGGCGAGACCCGCCTTGGCCCCGGCGATGCGGCCGCGTTCAGGGCCGGCATCGCCAACGGCCACCATCTGGTCAACCGCTCCAACGCCCCGGCGCTGTATCTGGAGATCGGCACCCGTGCCGCCGACGAACGCGCGCATTACCCCGATGACGATCTGGCCGTGGTCAAGGAAGGCGGCCGCTACCGCTTCACCCGCAAGGACGGAACCCCGCCGGGCTGAGGCGGCGGGAGGAAAGGACGAGACATGAGCATTTTCACCACCACCACCGATGCAGACGGCATCGCCACCATCAGCTGGGACCTGCCCGGCCGGTCGATGAATGTGATGACGGCCGAGGGCGTCGAGGAGCTGGAGGCCGCCATCGACGCCTGCATTGCCGACGATGCGGTCAAGGGCATCATCCTGACCTCGGCCAAGCCCGACTTTGCCGGCGGGGCCGATCTCAACATGCTCGCGCGCATCCGCGACATGGCCGGCGCCGATCCCGCCCCGCAGCTTTTCGAATTCACCATGCGCATGCACCGGATGATGCGCAAGCTGGAGCTTGGCGGCATCGACCCCAAGACGCTGGGCAAGACCGCCAGGGGCGGCAAGCCGGCGGTCTGGGCCTCGCCGGGCACCGCGGCCGGCATCGGCTTCGAGCTCGGCCTGTGCTGCCATCACCGCATCGTGGCCGACAACCCCAAGGCCAAGATCGGACTGCCGGAGATCCTGGTGGGCCTGTTTCCGGGCGGCGGCGGCACCACGCGGCTGGTGCGCATGCTGGGCGCGATGGCCGCCGCACCCTTCCTGCTGGAGGGCAAGCTTCTCGGCCCGGACAAGGCGAAGGCCGCCGGTCTGATCGACGAGGTGGTCCCAGCAGACCAGCTGCTCGCCCGCGCCAAGGCGTGGCTTCTGGAGGCCAGGCCCGAGGACAGCCTGCAGCCGTGGGATCGCAAGGGCTACAAGATGCCCGGCGGCACGCCCTATCACCCGGCGGGCTTCCAGACCTTCGTCGGTGCGGCGGTGATGGTCCATGCGCGCACCCATGGCGTCTACCCGGCCGCCAAGGCGCTGCTCTCGGCGGTCTATGAGGGCGCACTGGTGCCCTTCGACACCGCGCTCAAGATCGAGGCGCGCTGGTTCACCCATCTTCTGATGAACCCGTCCTCGGCGGCGATGATCCGCTCGCTCTTCCTCAACAAGGAGGCGCTGGAAAAGGGTGCCGTCCGCCCCGCCGACGTGCCCGACCAGTCGGTGAAGAAGCTCGGCGTGCTGGGCGCGGGCATGATGGGCGCGGGCATCGCCTATGTCGCGGCCATGGCCGGCATCGAGGTGGTGCTGATGGACCGCGATCAGGAAAGCGCCGACAGGGGGCTGGCGACGATCACCGGCCTGCTCGATGACAGCGTGAAGAAGAAGCGCATCGACGAGGAGAAGAAGGCCGCGATACTCGGACGGCTCACCGCCACCCCCGATTACGCCGCGCTGAAGGGCGCCGATCTGGTGATCGAGGCGGTGTTCGAGGATGTCGGCGTCAAGGCCGATGTGACGAAGAAGGCCGAGGCCCAGCTCGGGCCGGACGCGATCTTTGCCACCAACACCTCCACCCTGCCGATCACCCAGCTGGCCGAGGCGAGCGTGCGGCCGGAGAATTTCATCGGCATCCACTTCTTCTCGCCCGTCCACCGCATGATGCTGGTGGAGATCATCAAGGGCAAGAAGACCGGCCCGGTGGCGGTGGCCAAGGCGCTCGATTTCGTGCGCCAGATCCGCAAGACGCCGATCGTGGTCAACGACGCGCGCTTCTTCTACGCCAATCGCTGCATCATCCCCTACATCAACGAGGCGGTGCGCATGGTCCGCGAGGGGGTGGAGCCGGCGCTGATCGAGAATGCCGCCAAGCTGCTCGGCTTCCCGCTGGGACCCTTGCAGCTCAATGACGAGACCTCCATCGATCTCGGCGTCAAGATCGCCAAGGCGACCAAGGCGGCACTCGGCGAGGCTTACGACAATGACGAGGCCGACGAGGTTCTGTTCACGCTCTTCGAGGCCGGCCGGCTGGGCCGCAAGGCCAAGGCGGGCTTCTACGACTATGACGAGAAGGGCAAGCGCACCCGCCTCTGGCCCGGCCTGCGCGAGCACTGGCCCAATGCCGAGCCGCAGCCCGATGTCGAGGAGGTGAAGAACCGCCTGGCCATGGCCCAGACGCTGGAGGCGGTGCGCGCGCTGGAACAGGGCGTGCTGGAGGACATCCGCGAGGGCGATGTCGGCGCCATCCTCGGCTGGGGCTACATGCCGTGGTCGGGCGGGCCGTTTTCATGGCTCGACATGCTGGGCGCGAAAAAGGCGGTCGCGATCTGCGAGGAACTGGCCGCAAAGCACGGGTCCCGCTTCGAGCCCCCTGCCCTGCTGCGCGATCTGGCCGCGAAGGGCGAGAGCTTCTACGGCCGCTTCGGCGCGGAACAGAAGGCGGCCTGAGCCGCACCGCCGCCAGTCGTGACACCGATCCGGCGCCGCAACCGGCGCCGGATCACGCATTTATGAACGCCCGCGCAACCGGAGGCGGTGCGGATCGTCCGCCACACCTGCCCGCGCGGTCAATAATCGGTTAACCTGCTCGCGCCGGGCGCCGCGGCTTGGCAATGGGTCAGCGCGAGCCTCCCGGCCATTGATGGGTGGGGTTGGTGATGAATTCACGTATTCCCTGCGGTCATGTGGCTGAACCGTTCTGGTCCACGCCGCCTCATGCCCTGTACCATAGCACCTACACAGATGTGCGCCCAATTCCAGTCGATCCAATCTCGGCTGTCTCCCTGTGTCATTTGCCGTCAGTCACGGAGTGAGCCAGCATGGCATCGGCCTTCGTACGAACGCTAATGGAGAGAGAAAATGAGTTCAATCGACCTGAGTCTGAACCAGTTTCTGTTCAACACGAACCTGGATTACAGCGAATACCTGAATTGTCTGAAAACGGCAGCGGCCGTTGAAGTAACATATTTAAACAATAAAGTAAATAAGAATACAACTGAAATAGCATTCAAGGACAGCCAAGGTAAGGTTACAGATTGTCTTTTCTATTTCCCAGGAAACCTATTTAACCTCAACAAAGATCAACCTGTTCAGCTTACACCCGGCCCTGGTGGCAGCCCCCCACCCTCGCCAGGCAGCAACTCTATTGATTTATCGAGTTTGGCGGCCGCATCTCAAGTGACATCATTTTTCTACAAGAAAATGGACAGTAGTGGGAAAGTGCTCGATGTCTATGAAGTTACCGGTCTTTCCCCCGTCAGCCCCGCAACGATCATATCAATCCTGACTGATATAGCCAAACGACTCAAATATGATTCAGCAGCATGGTCGAGAACAGCTCATCGGTTGAACATCCGGTCCTTCGTCGGATGGCCTTTGCCTGTGCCCA
>RFIR01000144.1 GCA_003695135.1 Alphaproteobacteria bacterium
CTGGGCGCGTTTCTCAGCCCCTGGGAACGCGAGACGCTCAAGGAAGAGATCGAGGCCGAGCTGCGCAGTCTCAGGGCGCGGTCCGGCTGACGCGGGCGGCGGCCGGTCGCGAGCGACGGCGCCGCCGTGACAGAGGGGCCCCACCGCGCAGAACGGGACGGGGAGAAGGGGAGGGGGATCGATGCCCGACACGCCGAAGGAGGGGATTCCGCAGCTTGGGCCCGTGAGCGGCGAAGTGCTGCGGGAGGCGCTGCGCCGCGGCTGGCGCGACCTGAAGCGCGCACCGTCCTTCGCGCTGGTCTTTGCCGGGGTCTATGTGATTCTGGGCTGGGTCATGGTCTGGGTGACCCGCGCCACCGGTCAGAGCTACTGGCTGATCTTCGCCGCGGTCGGTTTTCCCCTGATCGCGCCTTTCGCCGCGGTGGGATTTTACGATGTCAGCCGGAGGCTGGAGCAGGGCCGGCAGCTCGACTGGGGCGAGATCATGGGCGTGATCCTGCGCCAGTCGCGGCGGCAGCTGCCCTCGATCAGCGCGATCATCATCTTCATCTTCCTGTTCTGGTTCTTCATCGCCCATATGATCTTCGCGCTGTTCCTCGGCCTGTCGACCATGACCAATGTATCGAGCTCATGGGACGTGTTCCTGACCGGCGAGGGCATCACCATGCTGGTCGTGGGCAGCATCGTCGGGGCAGGCTTCGCGACGCTGCTTTTCATGATCACGGTGATCTCGCTGCCGCTGCTGCTCGATCGCGAGGTCGATTATGTCACCGCGATGATTACCAGCTTTGCCTATGTGCGCGACCATCCGGTGCCGATGTTCGGCTGGGCGATCTTCATTGCCGTCCTGACGCTGATCTCGCTGCTGCCGGGCTTTCTGGGGCTGTTCGTCACGCTGCCGCTCTTCGGTCACGCCACCTGGCACCTCTACGATCTTCTGGCATACGGGGCAGGGCGAGGGACGGATCGAGATTGAAGTCGAGCCCGGCCCGGGCGTGGTCCATGCAGCGATGGCGGCAAGCCCCCCGGGCGCGCTCATCGCGCGCGCGCGCCCGGTTCGGGCCGCCGGTCCGACCCGGTCACTGCCGACCGCCCTGAGGGTTTGGGGTCACGAATTCCGGCGGGCGGTCGACGGTCAGCGGTGGCAGCTGCCCGGTCCAGCGTTCCACCCGCACCAGTGCGCTGTGGGCGATGTTGCCCTGCGACAGGCCCGAACAGCCGGCATCCCGGGTCAGCACATTGGGGTTGCCGTGGACCTCGATGCGCTCGTCGCCCAGATATTGCGGGTCGTACCAGGCGCCGGTTGCCAGGGCGATGCAGTCGGGCCGCATCCGCGCATCGAGCCGCAGCCCGGCCAGGCAGGCGCCGCGCCCGTTATGGATGCGGATGACATCGCCCTCCGCCAGACCCCGCGCCGCCGCGGCGTCGGGATGCATGAAGGCCGGCTCGCGCCCGGAAATCCGGTCGGCGCGTGCCTCCTCGCCGCGGTCGTTCTGGCCGTGCAGCCGCGTGTCGGGCTGGGGCGAGATCAGATGCAGCGCATCCCCCGGCGCCTCGAGCAGCGACTCGGCCGGCCTCAGCCAGCTCGGATGTCCCGGGCAGTCGGGCAGCCCGAAGCCGGCAATGGTGGCATTGGTCAGCGTGATCCGCCCCGTTTCGGTGTCGAGCGGATGCGCCTCGGGATCGCGGACGAAATCGCCGAAGGCAACGCGATGCTCCTCGGCATCGGGGATGTCGAAGCGGCCCATGGCGCGGAATTCGTCGAATTCCGGCAGTGCGATCCCCTGACGCTCGGCCCCCGCCCGCGCCTCGGCCCACATCCAGCGCAGCCAGTCCTCGGTGCTGCGTCCTTCGGTGAAGTCCGCCTCCAGCCCGAGCGCGGCGGACAGGCGGCGGAAGATCTCGTGATCGTCCAGCGCCTCGCCCATCGGCTCGAACATCCTCGACATGAAGAACAGCGCCGGATCGCGCGGGTTCATCATGATGTCGTCGCGCTCCAGCGGCGTGGTGGCCGGCAGCACGATATCGGCGCGCCGGGCGGTGGCGGTCCAGGCGTGATCGTGGACGATGACCGTCTCGGGCTGCCGCCATGCCCGGTCCAGCCGGTTGAGATCCTGGTGGTGGTGAAACGGATTGCCGCCGGCCCAGTAGACGAGGCGGATGTCGGGATAGCGCCGCGTCTGCCCGTCATAGGTGTAGCTGCCGCCGGGCTGCAGCAGCATGTCGGCGATGCGCGCGACCGGGATGAAGTTGTCCACCGGATTGCGCCCCTGCGGCACGGTTGGAAAGCGGATCAGCCGGGTCGGCCGCCCGACCACCGCCGTGGACCCGTAGCCGAAACCGAAACCGGTGCCCGGCTTGCCGATCTGGCCGATGACGCAGGCGAGCGCCAGCCCCGCCCAGAGCGGCTGCTCGCCATGCTCGGCGCGCTGCAGCGCCCAGGGCATCGCGACCATGCTCGGCCGGCTGACCAGCGCCCCGGCCAGTTCGCGAATGGTCGGCGCGGGAATGTCGCAGATCGGCGCCGCCCACTC
>RFIR01000145.1 GCA_003695135.1 Alphaproteobacteria bacterium
GCGCATCGGCTTCTCCGGCCCGCGTCATGCCGCTTCTCCGCCCGCCGCGCGGCCGGGTTCCGCCAGCAGCGAGCGGGCGTTCCAGATGTCGCGCGCATATCCCGCGATCGCGCGGTCGGAGGAAAACCAGCCGACCCCGGCGGTGTTCATGATGGCCATGCGCGTCCAATCCCCGGTCTGGCAGAATGCGGCGTCGATCTCGCGCTGGGTGCGGAAATAGGCATCGAAATCGCAGGTCACCAGGAAATAATCGTGCCGGTAGAGCCCTTCGACCAGACCGGCATAGCGGTCGGGTTCGCCGGGCGAGAAATGGCCCCGCGCGATCAGATCGAGCACCGCCTTCAGCCGCGGGTTCGCGGCGATGGCGGCGCTTGCAAAGCCGGGCTCGGCGCGTCTTGCGACCACCTCCCCGGCGGTCAGGCCGAACAGGAAGAAGTTCTCTGCCCCGACCCGCTCGCGGATCTCGACATTGGCGCCGTCAAGTGTGCCGATGGTCAGCGCGCCGTTGAGCGCGAACTTCATGTTGCCGGTGCCCGAGGCCTCCTTGCCCGCGGTCGAGATCTGTTCGGAAAGATCGGCGCCGGGGATCAGCAGCTCGGCCATCGAGACGTTGTAGTTTTCCGGATAGACCACCTGGATGAGGTCGCGCGTCACCGGATCGGCATTCACGATGCGGGCGACATCGTTGATCAGCCGGATGATCTGCTTGGCCGCAATATAACCCGGTGCGGCCTTGCCGCCGAATATCTTGACCCGCGGCGTCCAGTCGGCATTGGGCGCATCGCGCATGGCCGACCACAGCGCGACGGTCTCCAGGATGTTCATCAGCTGGCGCTTGTATTCGTGGATGCGCTTGACCTGCACGTCGAACAGCGCCGCGGGATCGAGCGCGACACCCTGATGCGCCGCGATCCAGTCGCAAAGACGCCGCTTGTTCTGCGCCTTGGCCTCGCGAAAGCGCTCGGCGAAGGCGGGATCGTCCGCCCGTTCGCTCAGCGCGCCGATGCGTTCCAGATCGTCGACCCAGCCGTCGCCGATCGTGTCGGTGATCAGCCCGCTCAGCGCCCGATTGCAGCCCAGAAGCCAGCGCCGGGGCGTCACCCCGTTGGTCTGGTTGACGATGCGGTCGGGATAGGCGCGGTGCAGATCGGCGAATACGCTCTGCCGGATCAGGTCGGTATGCAGCGCCGAGACGCCGTTGACGCGATGGGCGGCGACGAAGGCAAGCTCGCCCATATGCACATGGCCATCCGCGATCAGGCGCACCGACGATCCGGTCTCGGCCAGATGCCGCGCCTCGATGGCGGCGATGATCTGGTGATGGCGCGGCAGCAGGCGGGCGAACAGCGCCTCCTCCCACCGCTCCAGCGCCTCGGGCATCAGCGTGTGGTTGGTATAGGCCAGACAGTCGCGCGCGATCCCGAAGGCGGCATCGAAGCCCAGCCCGTGCTCGTCCATCAGCAGGCGGATCAGCTCCGGCCCGGCAATGGCGGGGTGGGTGTCGTTGAGCTGGATGGCGACGCGGTCGGCCAGCGCCTCGATGGCGTGGCCCTCCGAGAGAAAGCGCCGCAGCAGATCCTGCAGCGAGGCGGCGGTGAAGAAATATTCCTGCCGCAGCCGCAGCTCCTTGCCGGTCCCGGTGGTATCGTCGGGATAGAGCACGCGCGAGATGGTGCGGGCCATCGCCTCCGGCGTGCTGGCGCCGATGAAATCGCCGCGATTGAAGCTGTCGAGATCGAACAGCTTCTTCGGCCGCGCCGACCACAGCCTCAGCGTGTTGGCCCAGCGCCCCTTCCAGCCCAGGATCGGCGTGTCATGGGCCGAGGCGATGACCGTCTCGGCCGGCTGCCAGCAGGCCGCGCCATCACGTTCCTCGACCGTGCCGCCGAAGCCGATCTCGTAGCTGACCTCGGGGCGTTCGAATTCCCAGGCATGGCGCTGGGTCAGCCAGCCTTCGGCAATCTCGATCTGCCGGCCGTCCTGAAACTTCTGCTCGAACAGACCGTGCTCGTAGCGGATGCCATAGCCGAAAGCGGGGATGCCGAGGGTGGACAGGCTGTCGAGATAGCAGGCCGCCAGCCGCCCCAGCCCGCCATTGCCGAGCGCGGCGTCGGGTTCGTCGGCCAGCACGGTGCGGTAGTCGAGCCCCAGCCCGGCCAGCGCCTCGGCACAGACATCGTCCAGCTGCAGGTTGACGGCGACATCCTCGGTCAGGCGGCCGATCAGGAATTCCATCGACAGGTAGTAGACCCGCTTGGCGCCTGCCCGATAGGTCGCCCGCGTCGATTCGAACCACGGATCGACCACCAGATCGCGCAGCGCCAGCGACAGCGCCATGCGCCAGTCATGCAGCACGGCGTGGCCTTCATCCTTGCCGATGGAGGTCTTGAGATGCTGCAGGATGCGCGCGCGCATCGCCTCGGCATCCACGCGCAGCGGTGCCCGGCCATCGACCGGTTGAGTGCCTTGCTTCGACATGACTATCCGCCTAGCTGCCGTCCGCATCGCCGAACGCGGCATCATGCAACGCGCCGGTCAGTTCGTCGAGCCATGGCGGGTTTGCCCCGGCCCGCGAGACGGTGACCGCCGCCACGGCCGCCCCGAATTCCAGCGCCCTGCGCACGGTCTCGGGCTGCAGCGCCGCCAGCGCCGGCTTGCTCAGCACACGCTGCCGCGACAGGCTGGCCAGCACCCCGGCATTGAAGGTATCGCCCGCCCCCACCGTATCGACCACCTCGACCGGACGCGCCGGCACCGAGACCTCGGCCCCGTCCCTCAGACAGGCGGTCGCCCCCTGCCCGCCGCGGGTGACGATCACCAGCGCCGCGTCCGCCGCGCCAACCCTGCGCAGCTTCTCGGCGATGGGGGCGGTTCCCGGCACCAGCCAGTCGAGATCCTCGTCGGAGATCTTCACGATGTCGGCGGCCGCGATCATGCCGCCCAGCCGCGCGCGATAGCGGGCCGCGTCGCGGATGAAGCCCGGCCGGATGTTGGGATCGATCATCGTCGCGCGCCGCCCAGCTTCGGCCAGCATCAGCGCGGCATAGGCATCGGCGCCGGGCTCGCTGGCAAGGCTGATGCCGCCGAAGAACATCGCGCTGACCTCGTCGGGAATCGGCGGGATCTCGTCGATGCTCAGCATCCGCCCGGCCGAGTTCTCGTCGAAGAAGGAATAGCTGGCATGGCCGTTGGTGAGATGGACGAAGGCGAGCGTCGAGGGCCGGTCGGCACGGATGAGGCAGGAGGTATCGACCCGGCTGCGTTCCAGGGTCTGGCAGAGCTGCTGGCCGAAGAAATCGGTCGAGATCCCCGACAAGAGCCCCGCCTGCATGCCGAGGCGTCCCAGCGCGATGGCGGTGTTGAACACCGCGCCGCCGGCATGAGGGACGAATCCGGTCTCGCCGGACCCCTCTACCGGTGCCGGGATCATGTCGATCAGCGCCTCGCCGCAGCACAGGATCATGTCAGGCCGCCTTTCGCTCCAGATAGTCCAGCAGCACCTCGCGCGGGGTCACCTGCCCCAGCTTGGTCAGCTGGTGGGCGAAGGCCTCGGCAAAGCGCCGGTTCTCCGACAGCTTCCCGAACACCTCGCCCAGCGCCAGGAACCGGCCGGGATCGTCCTGTGCTGCCACCGCCGCCCGGTGCAGCATCGCCGCGCGCGGGTCGTCGAGCCGGCCGCCCTCGGCCATCGGCGCGTTCAGCGCGCAGTAGCGGCACCAGAACGCCACCTCGAGCGCCAGACCCTCCAGCTTCCCGCCCTGCGCCGCCGCTGCGGCAATGGTGGGCAGGACGAATTTCGGCTGCCGGTTCGAGCCATCCTGGCACAGCCGGTCGATCCGGTCCGAGATCTCGGAATTGGAGAACCGCTCCACGCATTTGGCCAGATAGGCGCGGAAGTCCACCCCCTCGATGCGCGGCAGCACCGGGATGACCTCGCGCAGCATCAGCGACATCAGCCAGTCGCGGATGCAGGGATCGGCCATCGCGTCATGCACCAGCTCGTGCCCGATCAGCGCCGACGGGTAGGCGATGGCGGCATGGCCGGCATTGAGGATCCTGAGCTTCATCGTCTCGTAGGGCGTGACGTCGTCGACCAGCTCGACGCCGACCAGCTCCAGCTCCGGCCGGCCTGTGGGGAAGTTGTCCTCGATCACCCATTGCCGGAACGGCTCGCAGGCGACCGGCAGGCGATCCTCGATGCCGAACCGCGTCGCCGCCAGCATCCGTTCGCGGTCGGTGGTGGCCGGGGTGATGCAGTCGACCATGGCGTTGGGAAAGGTGACACTGGCCTCCACCCAGTCGGCCAGTTCCTGCGACATCAGCCGCGCCAGCCCCACCACCGTGCGCCGGGTGATGGCGCCGTTTTCCGGCAGGTTGTCGCAGGACAGCACGGTGAAGGGCGCGACGGTGCGCTCGCGCCGCAGCCGCAGCCCGCCGAGGATCGCCCCGAACACCGTCTTCGGCACGCCGCCATCGGCGGCATCGTGGCGGATGTCGGGATGGCCGGCATCGAAGCCGCCCGTGGTCTCGTCGATGAAATAGCCGCCCTCGGTGACGGTCAGGGTGACGATGCGGATGCGCGGATCGGCCAGCGCCTCGATGAGCTTCGCGGTGTCGACCTCGACGAAGTCGATCATGGCGCCGGTCACCCTTGCCTCGATCCCGTCGGGGCTCAGATCCATCACCGTCGTCAGCCAGTCCTGCGCCTTCAGCGCCTCGCGGCGCGCGGCATCGGCCGGCATGATCCCGGCGCCGATGATCGCCCAGTCGAGGCTCCTGCCCTTGTTGAACAGCCGGTCGAGATAGACCGCCTGATGCGCGCGGTGGAAATTGCCCACCCCGATATGAAGGATGCCGGGCGAGAGATCGGCCCGGTCATAGCGCGGGCGCGCGACGCTGTCGGGCAGGTCTTGAAGCGTGGAAAGGGACAGCTTGCACGTCATGTCGAGTCATCCGGTTCGCGCGTCGGATCGGAGACGGCCGGCCCCGGCCGTTCCGGCCGGGTCGGGCGGCACGCGCCTTGCCGCCGCGGCCCCGGGGCGGCAGGCCCCATCAGGCGAGACGAAGCCCGTTCTGGTCGAACCGGTGCAGGTGCTGTTCGTCCGGCGTCAGCCAGATCGTGTCGCCGTGGTGAAAATCGACATCGCCGCCGGCGCGCACGGTCAGCGGTTCGGCCTGCCCGTCGACATGAACATGGATGAAGGTGTCCGAGCCCAGATGCTCCGAC
>RFIR01000146.1 GCA_003695135.1 Alphaproteobacteria bacterium
AAACTGGCTGTCGCCGTCGAGCAGCAGCCCCTGGCTGAGCTGATAGCCATCGGTCTTCTGCGCACCGGGGCGGACCAGGATCTTGCCCTGGAACACCCCCACCGCGCCGTTGCGCAGCACCTTCTTGAACACCTGCCGGCTTTCGCAATGCTCGGCGGCATGGGTGATGAAGACGGTGTCGTCGTGATGGAAATCGCCATCGCCCAGACAGGCACCGGCGACATGCACGGTGCCGCCCTCGCCCATCAGCTCGACCACCGCCTCGTTGCGCGTCATCCGGCCATTGGCGGTCAGCGTGAAGGAACGCATCGCCGAGCCCACGCCGAGCCGGGCGAAGAGATGGGTGACGGCGCGGCGTTCGTGGTCGCGGCCCTGCGCGCGGATGTGATGGAACTCCGCCCCGTCGCCGACGCTGATCTCCATGCACTTGTTGAACCGCGCCGCGGCCGGTCCGTTTTCCAGCACCGTCAGCGCGCTGCCGGGGTCGAGCTTGACGACATGGTGGATCACCGCATCGCTGGTCTCGCTCTCATGCAGATAGCGTATGAGCACCGGCCGGCTGGGGCGTCCGGTCACGCGGATCACCACCCCCGCCGTGGCCGCGGCGGTGTTGAGCGCGGCCAGCGGGCGCGGCACCGGGCTTTGCGCGGCGGCTTCGAGCTGGCCGTAGAATTCGCGCGCCCAATGCGTCTCGTTGGCCATCACCTCGTCGAGCCGTTCGATGATCAGGCCCTCGCCGGCCAGATCGTCGGACAGGTCGGGCCGGAGCACGCCGTCGGCGAAGACGATGCGGATCGTATCGAAGATGTCGAACACCCGCACCTTTTCCGGCTCGAGGGTTCGCGCGGGCGGCGGCGGCAGGGCGGTCAGGCTGGCCGGATCGGTGAAGCGCCAGTATTCGTCGCGCGGACCCGGCACGCCGGTTTCCATCAGCCAGGCGCGGGCGGCCTCGCGCGCCTCGCGCGCCCATACCGCCTCGCCCTCCGGCACGGGCCAGGCATCGAGCAGGGCGGCGGCCTGCTCGCGGCTGCGCTCGGTCACCGCCATCAGGCAATCTCCGCCACGATGTCGGCATAGCCGTTCTTTTCGACCTCGAGCGCCAGCTCGGCACCCCCCGTTTTCGCCAGCCGCCCGTCGACCATGATGTGCACGACATCGGGCCGGATATGATCCAGCAGCCGCTGGTAATGGGTGATGACCAGAAAGCCGCGCGCCCCGTCACGCAATGCGTTGACGCCCTCGGCCACCAGGCGCATCGCATCGACGTCGAGCCCGCTGTCGGTCTCGTCGAGGATGCACATGCGCGGCTCGAGCAGCGCCATCTGCAGGATCTCGTTGCGCTTCTTCTCGCCGCCGGAAAAACCGACATTGATCGCCCGCTTCAGCATCTCGGCGTCGATGTTGAGCATGCCGGCCTTCTGGCGCACCAGCCGCATGAAATCCGGCGCGCTCATCTCCGGCTCGCCGCGGGCCTTGCGCTGGGCATTGAGCGCGGTGCGCAGGAAGACCATGTTGGTCACGCCCGGGATCTCGACCGGATACTGGAAGGCGAGAAACAGCCCGGCCGCGGCGCGCTCCTCGGGCTCCAGCGCCAGCAGGTCGATCCCGTCCAGCCGCGCGCTGCCCTCGGTGACGCGGTAGCCCTCGCGCCCGGCCAGCACATAGGACAGGGTGGACTTGCCCGACCCGTTCGGCCCCATGATGGCATGGACAGAGCCCGGTTCGACCGTCAGGTCGACCCCCTTGAGGATGGGCTTTTCCTCCTCCTCCAGCATGACGTGAAGATTACTGATCTCGAGCATGACGAATTCGATCCCTGTATTCGATCCCGTGTGCGATGGGCGGGCAGTCGCAGGATGCGCCGCCCGGGAGTTCCGGTTCAGCCGCCCTCGGCGGCCACGATGGTCACGGCGGTGCCGGAGGACGAGACCATCAGCATGTTGTTGATCACCTCGTAGTCGAGATCGACACCGACCACGGCATTGGCGCCCATCGCCTGGGCGCGTTCCTGCATCTCGGTGAGCGCGGTGGCGCGGGCGCGGCCCAGCTCCTCCTCATAGGCCGCCGCGCGCCCGCCGACGATGTCGCGAATGCCGGCGAACAGATCCTTGAAGATGTTCGCGCCAAGAATCGCCTCGCCGACGACGATGCCATGATAGCCGCTGATCCTGTAGCCATCGACCGAGGGGGTGGTTGTCGTGATCATGTTCCGTCTGCTCCGTTCCCGGACGTCGCTCCGCCCGTCATCTAGTTCCATTTCGTCCGCCCGGCCAGAGCCCGATCACCCGCAGGAAGGCGGCAATGAGCGCGGCGAGCAGGACGACGAAGATACCGACCAGCCGCCATGTCAGCGTGCCGTCCAGCGCCGGCAGGATGATCAGCCAGACCCAGAGCACCGCCTCGGCCAGACCGAACAGACCGATGACGCCCCATCCCGGCCAGCGCGGGCGGCGCTCACCCAACGCTCCCCTCGAGGCTGATCGCAACCAGCTTCTGCGCCTCGACCGCAAACTCCATCGGCAGCGCCTGAAGAACCTCCCTGCAGAAGCCGTTGACCACCAGCGCCACCGCCTCCTCCTCGTCCATGCCGCGGCTGCGGCAGTAGAAGAGCTGGTCCTCGTCGACCTTGGAGGTGGTCGCCTCGTGCTCGACGCGGCTCGAATTGTTGCGGCACTCGATGTAGGGAACCGTGTGCGCGCCGCACCTGTCGCCGATCAGCAGGCTGTCGCACTGGGTATAGTTG
>RFIR01000147.1 GCA_003695135.1 Alphaproteobacteria bacterium
GGCGGATGCCGAGCACCACTTCCGTGATCCGATCCCGGGGCGCAAATCGCTCGGAACCACGATCAAACACCTGGCCGCGGCGCAACCGGTGATCGAGCGCACCCGATCGGAGCGGAGGATCCATCGGTCCGAAACACGATCAAGTTGTTCGTTTCGTTGCAAATAGTTGCTTCCGGCAACTATTTGTTCGAAACTTGCCATGCAACCTGTGATGGTGAACGAGGGAGTCGACATGAGCGAACGCGCTTTCGAGCGCCGTGTTCACGCCATGCGGCGGTTCACCCGTTTCTATACGGCCTATACGGGGTCGCTCGACCGCCGGTTGCTGCGCAGCCCGTTTTCACTGGCCGAAGCACGGGTGCTGTACGAGCTTGCCCATGGCAATGGACCGACCGCGGCCGAGCTTGCGGTGGTCCTCGGGCTCGATGCCGGATACCTCAGCCGCATTCTGCGCCGACTTGAAGAGCGCGGCCTGATCGCCCGTCACCGCTCGGCCCGCGATCGACGCCAGGCTGAATTGTCTCTGACCCGTTCCGGGCGCGCCGCCTTTGCGGATATTGATGCGCGCGCCAGCGAATGGGTCGGTGCCATTTTGCGCCCTCTGGCCCCGCGTGCGCAGGAGCACCTGATCACGGCCATGAAAACCGTCGAACGGCTGCTGGCCCCGTCTGCGGACGGAGCGCCGCCGCCTTTCTTTCTGCGCCCCCATCACTGCGGTGACTTCGGCTGGATCATCCACCGCCACGCCGCCCTTTGTGGCGAAAACGGTCTCCGGGCCAGCCCCCGTGCCGACGCCTTCGAAGCCGCGCTGGCGCAGCGCATGGCCGAAATCCTGCGCACCTTCGACGCCGATCGCGAACGATGCTGGGTCGCCGACATGGACGGCGAGATCGCGGGCACGGTGTGCCTGATCCGCTGGGATCGCGATGATGCCGCCGCCGACGATACCGTTGCCAGATTGTGTTTTCTGCTGGTCGAGCCGCACGTGCGCGGCCTGGGGATCGGCCGGCGGCTGGTCGAGACCGCCGTGCAGTTCGCCCGCGCGGCCGGCTATCGCACGGTGATGCTGTCCTTGACCGACGACATGCCCGCGGCCCGCCACATCTTTGCAACGATCGGTTTTCATCCGACCGGACGGGCCGATCCCGCCCCTCTCGATCCCGCGCGCGCGGGCGAGATATGGGAATGCAGCCTGTGACGGGGCGGAGCGCGGATCAAAGGAGGCCGGGAAACGGATGATGATGGGGGGCGTACGACGATGGAGAAACGAACGACGGGGCGGGTCTGCGCATGAGCGCACGCCCCGGCCGCATCCTGCCAGCGCTGGCGGCGGCCCTGGCCGGCGTTCAGGTCGGCGCCGCGATCGTGGCGACCCGGTTCGTCATTGACCAGACCGGGCCGGCTTCGCTCGGCATGATGCGTTATCTCATCGGGGCGCTGTTCCTGCTGCCGTTCGTTCTCGCCTCGCGCAACCTGCGCTTCGCCCGCCGTGATCTGGTACCGATCGCGCTTCTCGGCATCGTTCAGTTCGGCGTCACCATCGTCTGCCTCAACTTCGGGCTGCGCTATGTCCCCTCGGCCCGTGCGGCCCTGATCCTGGCGACCTTTCCGCTGCTGGTCATGCTCCTGGCCGCGCTGTGGGGACGCGAACGCATGACCGGCACGAAAAGCTTCGGAGTGACGTTGACCGTCCTCGGCGTCGCCGTCGCGCTCGGGGAGCGGGCCTTGACCGCAGAGACCACGCCTTCCGAATGGATCGGCGCCGTCGCGGTGTTTCTGGCCGCTCTGTTCGGGGCCGGATGCAGCGTGCTTTATCGGCCGTATCTGCGGCGCTACTCGACATTGCCGATCGGGTTCTTCGCCATGACCGCCTCGGTCATGTTCCTGGCCGCCTCGGCCTGGTTCGAAGGGATGTTCACCCGCCCCTTGCATATTACGGCGACCGGCTGGGTCGCGGTCGGGTTCATCGGCATCAGCAGCGGCGTCGGCTATTTCCTGTGGCTGTGGGCGCTCAACCACACCACCCCGACACGGGTCACGGTCTTCCTCGGATTGAGCCCGGTAACGGCGGCGATCCTGGGCGCGGTGCTTCTCGGCGAGACGGTCACCCCGGCTACCCTGGGCGGGCTTGGCTTCATCCTGATCGGGTTGTGGCTGACCCAGCGTCCCGCGACCCTGCCCGATGATCTGACGACGGAGCCGCCGACCCTGGCCGAGATCCGGCACGAGGACGGAACCCGGCGCCCGCCCATGCCGCCGCCGACCTAGGTCGGGATCTGCTTTGCTTTGCCTTGCGTTGCGTACCCGTTTCAGTTCCGCGCGGCCTCCATGTCTTGTGCCTCGTCTTGTGCCTCCGTGTTCTGCGGCCCTCCCATCTTCCGCCCCCGTGCTCGATGTGTCCGTGCTCCGCGTGTCCGTGCGATGCGTGACCGCTCCGGGCAGGTCTGGTATACCCGCGCCGATGCCGTCGATGAGCCCCCACCACCGGGTCTTCGTTGCCCTCGATACCGCCGATGCCGCGCGTGCCGTCGCCCTGGCCCGCTCCGTGGCCGGCGTGGTCGGCGGCGTCAAGGTGGGCAAGGAGTTCTTCACCGCCCACGGCCCCGACGGAGTGCGTGCGCTGGCGGCTGGACAGCGCCTGTTTCTCGATCTCAAGTTCCACGACATCCCCCATACCGTGGCCGGCGCTGTGCGCGCCGCGGTCCACCTGCGTCCGGCCTTGCTGACGGTGCACGCCTCCGGCGGACGGGCGATGATGGAAGCGGCCTCCGAAGCAGCGCGTGAAACGGCACAGGACATCGACGCGCCGCGCCCGCTCGTGCTGGGTGTCACCGTGCTGACCAGCCTCGACGATGCAGATCTCAAGGACGTCGGCCAGCGCGGCCCGGTGGCGGCACAGGTTCTGCGTCTGGCGGCTCTCGCCCGGGCCAGCGGTCTCGATGGCGTCGTGTGCAGCCCGCGCGAGATCGCCGCCGTGCGGGCCGAGTGCGGCCCCGGTTTTGCGCTCGTCGTCCCCGGCATCCGCCCCGCCGATACCGAGAACGCAGATCAGAAACGGGTGATGACGCCGGCCGCCGCGCTTGCCGCCGGGGCCGATTACTTGGTCGTCGGTCGCCCCATCACGGCCCAGCCGGACCCGGCGGCGGCGGCACGGCGGATCGTTGCGGCGCTGACACCGCCCCGCCCCGCGGAACGCGCCCGGAC
>RFIR01000148.1 GCA_003695135.1 Alphaproteobacteria bacterium
GCGCAGCTGCCACAGGGTCGGCACCGCCAGCAGGATCAGCGCCGCCCATGGCCAGAAGGTCGCCCAGATCGTGGCCAGATAGTAGCCGGGCGGCCCCCAGTGGCGCTCCTTGCCCTGCGCCACCTTGGCCAGCATGTCCCCGAGCAGCGAATCGGTGAAGAAGGCACCGTCGGTGCGGATCCAGATCGCCACCAGCCAGGGCGCGGCCACGGCGAGAAGGACCAGCAGGCCGGGCAGCGGCCGGGTGGCGCGCAGCGGCGCGATGCTGCGCCCGGCCACGGCGAGCCAGAGCAGGGTTCCCGCCGCCGGCAGCAGCGCCACCGGGCCCTTGACCAGAAGACCGGCGCCAAGCGCACCCCAGAACACCAGATGCCGCCAGTTGAAGCGCATGGGGGCTTCGGGTGCGAGCAGGCGGATCAGCGCCCCCTGCGCCGCGATGACGGTGGCCACAAGCACCGCGTCGGTCTTGGCCAGATGCGCCTCGACCAGCACCAGCAGGCTGGTGGCGAACATCAGTGCGGAGAGAAGGGCAGCGCCCGGGCCGATCAGCGGCCCCAGCGCCCACATCAGCAGCAGCCCGCCCAGGAACGCCGCCAGCGCCGATGGCAGCCGGTAGGCCCAGATCGGCGCCTCGGCCCCGCCGAAGGGCAGCGCGGCGGCGGCCTGCAGCCAGTAGATGCCGGCAGGCTTCTCCCAGCGCGGCGCGTCCTGAAAGCGGATGTCGACGACGTCGCCGGTCTCGATCATCTGCCGCGAGGCCTGTGCGAAGCGCGATTCGTCACGATCGGTCGGCGGCAGCGCGGCGAGCCCGGGCAGGATGGTGAGTGCCGCCACCAGTGCCAGGAACAGCACGCGCCGCCAGGCCGGACCTTCCAGCCAGCCGAGCAGGGCGAGGAAGACCGTCTCGATCCCCCCGAGCACGCCCTGCATGTCGCGCGGGTCCGGTGTCTATTCGGCGGGCGCTGGGGCCACGGGTGCGAGCGGCGCGTCCGTGCCGGTGGCCTCGTCGGCCGGCGGCAGGGTCGGGGCGGTGGTGGTGGTTTCGGCCGGCGCGGTCTCGGTTCCGATGCGGTCCAGCACCGCCTCGTCGCTGGTGCGGCGGGTGGCCAGCGCGGTCAGCACCAGGCTGGTGATGATGAAGGCGATCGCAAGGCCCCAGGTCACCTTGGACAGGGCGGTTGCCGCGCCCCGGCTGGTGACCAGCCCGCCGCCGCCGCCGCCGATGCCGAGCGCGCCGCCCTCGGAACGCTGCAGAAGAACCGCACCGATCAGGAACACTGCCAGAATCAGGTGAATGGTCAGGACGATGTTTTCCATGGCGAGATCGAACCCCCGTCACGCATTGCCGGGCCGGAAACCGTGTTGGAGCGCTATGTAACCCTCTGCGGGGCGGATGTCGAATGCTAAAGCCGCCTCGGCCCGCCGCAGCCGGCCGCGACATGCTGGCTGTTTCCATGCCGGGGCGGGAATGGCATTAGACGTCGCGGCGGGTGGAGTTTCGGGACGGGCCGGGCAGCATGCTGAGACGGGTCTATGACTGGGTGCTGGGTCTGGCCGGACACCGATACGCGATGTGGTTTCTCGCCGCAATCAGCTTCGTGGAAAGCTCGGTCTTTCCCATCCCGCCCCATCCGCTGGTCATGCTGATGGTGATCGCCAGACCGCAGCGCTGGCTCGCCATCGCGCTGGTGACGATCGCCAGTTCGGTTCTGGGCGGCATGGCCGGCTATGCGCTGGGCGCGTTCCTGTTCGACACGGTCGGCCGGCCGGTGCTGGAATTCTACGGCCAGCTCGACAAGTTCGATCTGCTGGCCGAGGAATTCAACCGCTATGGCGCCTGGGCGGTGCTGATCGCCGGCATGACGCCCTTTCCCTACAAGGTGATCACCATATTCTCCGGCGCGACCGGTCTCGATTTCACCGTGTTCTCGCTGGCAAGCCTCGCGGCGCGCGGTGCGATCTTCCTGATCATCGCCGGGCTTCTGCGGGTGTTCGGCCCGCCGATCAAGTCCTTCATCGAGGAGCGTCTGGGCCTGATGACCACCATATTCCTGGTGCTGCTGTTCGGCGCCTTCCTGCTGGTGCGCTGGTTATGAGCCGGTCGCGCCTTGCTCTCCTGCTCGCCCTTGCCGGATCGGCCGGGGTGCTCCTGGGTGCGCTCGTCTTCCAGTACGGGATGGGCCTCGCGCCCTGCAAGCTCTGCATCTGGCAGCGCTGGCCGCATGGCATTGCCGTCGCCATTGCCGTGATCGCCCTGCTTGCCGGCTGGCGCTGGCTGGCACTGGCCGGGGCGGCGGCGATGCTGGTCAGCGCCGGTCTGGGCTTCTACCACGCCGGTGTGGAGCAGGGCTGGTTCCAGGGGCCGGACAGCTGCACCTCCGCGCCCATCGAGGGCATGACCACCGAGCAGCTGATGGCGCAGATCATGGCCGCGCCGCTGGTGCGCTGCGACGAGATCCCGTGGGATCTGTTCGGCATATCCATCGCCGGCTGGAACGCGGTGGTCTCGCTGATCCTCGCGGGCATCTGGGTGGCGGCGCTGTGGAGCGGCGGCGGGCGCCGGGCATCGGGCTGACCGGTCCGGCCGCCCGGAGCCGGCTCAGGCCTCCAGCTCGGCATCCCAGTAGAGGAAATCCATCCAGCTTTCGTGCAGATAGTTGGGCGGGAACTTGCGGCCGATATTCTGCAGCCGGCCCGGCTCGGGCCGAAACGGCTTGCGGCGCAGCGACATGCCGGCCTGCTTCAGCGTCTTGGCGCCCTTGCGCAAATTGCAGGGCGGGCAGGCGGCAACGACGTTTTCCCATGTCGTCCGCCCGCCGCGTGAGCGCGGCAGGACATGATCGAAGGTCAGCTCGCCCCGCGCGCCGCAATACTGGCAGGTGAACTCGTCGCGCAGGAACAGGTTGAACCGGGTGAAGGCGGCGCTGCGCACCGGCTTGACGAAGTCGCGCAGCACCACCACCGAGGGCAACCTGAACTCGGTGGAGGGGCTGCGCACGCAGACATCATACTCCGCAACCACCTGCACACGCTCGAGGAAGGTGGCCTTGATCGCCTCCTGCCACGGCCACAGCGACAGCGGGAAATAGGAGAGCGGGCGAAAATCGGCATTCAGCACCAGAGCGGGGTGATCGCGCAGCCCCGCGGGACTTCGCACGAAGTGGGTGGAAAACTCCGTATTCATGCCGACACGTTCTCCGTCCTGCGGCGCAACCTTTCAGGGCCCGGACGGGGACGCGCCCGTCCCGCAATGGCGCAACTATATCTGGCCGCAGGCCCGGTGCAACCCCTCCACATGCAGTGGCGCCTTGGCCGTACAGGGATTTTATCCACAAGATGTGACGCCTTGTTGACGTCCTGGCTGCGCCTTTCGGGCGACTCAGGCGGCAGCCTCGTCCAGCGCCGCGGCCAGCCCCGCCCACAACGCCTCGGCCGGCTCGCAGCCGATCGAGAGCCGGATGAAACCCTCCGCGACATCGTCGCCCCAGCGCGCCCGGCGTTCGGCCGAGGAGTGCAGCCCGCCGAAGGAGGTCGCAGGCGTGAGCGGCGCGGCGGCGATGAAGCGCTCGGCCGTATCCGCATCGGCCAGGGTGAAGGAGATGACGAAGCCCGCCGCCGCCATCTGCCGGGATGCGATCGCATGGGAGGGATCGCTGGCAAGACCGGGATAGCGAACCGCCGCCACCGCAGGATGGGCGGCAAGCCGCTCGGCGACCAGCCCGGCGGTGCGGCACATGCGTTCGAGCCGCACCTCCAGGCTTTGCAGCCCGCGATGCAGCGCCCAGGCCTCGAAGGCGCCGGGGATACCGCCGGCAAAGCTGCGCCAGGCATGCAGCTCGGCCATCAGCCCGGCATCGCGCCCGGCGATGTGGCCGGCCAGCAGGTCGGAATGCCCGTTCGCCGCCTTGGTGTCCGATGCCAGAACCAGATCGGCGCCGAGATCGAGCGGGCGCTGCAGATAGGGGGTGGCGGTGGTGTTGTCGACGACCACCAGCGCCCTGCCCTTGCGCGCGCAGATCGCGGCAATGTCGCAGACATCGAGGCCGGGATTGGACGGGGTTTCGAGAAAGACCATGCGATAGGCGGCCGGGTCGCGCGCGCCCATCGCCGCGGTGGGGCAGAAATCGGCCTCGATCCCGAACCGGGCCGCGAAGCGGTCCAGCACCACCCGGCCGGCATAATAGCCGTCGGCGGGAAACAGCACCCGGTCGCCGGGGGCGAGCAGCGCGAAGATCACCGCCGAGATGGTGGCCATGCCGGAGGGAAACATCAGCGCCTCGGCCTCCTCGAGGATCGACAGCGCCTCCTCCAGCTCGGCGAGCGTCGGGTTGGAAAACCGCGCATAGGAAAATGGCGCCTGGGTATCGCCGGGCAGGTGAAAGGATGATGTCAGGGTCAGGGGAAGGGCCACCGGATCGCCCTTCTGCGCGCGCGCCTGCCGGCGATGCAGCAGCCGAAGCGCGCGTTCGTCATTGCCGTTCATTCGCAGCTCTCCCGGCCCGGGGCCGGGAGAGGCTCACCCGGCGACGGTGATTTCCAGCCGTGTTACCGTGCTCCGGCGCTTCTTGTCGATGATGCGCAGCCGCAGCACATGCCGACCCGGCGGCAGTCGCGCCCCGCGGCAGCGCAGCCGGTTGCCTTCGATCGAGGCGTATTTCATCAGCCGGCTGGTCACGTCCTTCCAGAACAGGCC
>RFIR01000149.1 GCA_003695135.1 Alphaproteobacteria bacterium
CGGGCCGTGCCGGGCTCAACTCTTCTTGAGCCGGACCGAAGCGAATGGCCGTCGGGCGCCGGCACGGCTATGCTGGCGGAAACGGGAGGTCCGGCCATGCGACGACTCTTTCGCGCCGCCATCGGTGCCGTTCTTTGCTGTGGTGTCGTCCCGGCATTGCCGCCGGTGAGGGCAGCCGAGACGCCTGCCAGCGGGCAGCGGATCACCGTCACCGGCGAATCCATCGACACCTGGTGCTATTTCTCCGGCGTGATGGGCGGGCCGGATGCGGTGGTGGGCTCGGCCCATCATACATGCGCGATGTGGTGCGCGGCGGGCGGCATCCCGGTGGGTCTGCTGGCCGATGACGGCACGGTCTACATGGTGCTCAAGCTGGCGGACGAGCCGAACACCAATGGCGGCGATACCTTCCTCGACGTGGCAAGCCACCGCCTGCACGCCCAGGGCATCCTGCATGTGCGCGACGGCATCAACTATCTGATTGTCGAGAAGGTGATCGCCGATGACGGCATCACCAACCACAACCACGAGGATTACGGCGTGGTGCCGGGTTTTGCCATCCCCGAGCCGAAGAAGGGGGAATGAGCATGCGCCTGCTTGCCTTTCTGGTCGCCCTGATCATCGCCCCGCCCGTCATCGCCCAGGATTTTGCCGCCGAGAGCCGGGCGAAGTCCTGGAATCTTCTGGGCGAGGAGAAGGCGCGGTTCGCCGCCCGGGTGGTCGACATATTGTGCGAGCTGACCGGGGACTGCCCGGCCAATTGCGGCGGCGGCACCCGCCAGCTGGGTCTGCTGCGCAAGGCCGACGGCAAACTGGTGCTGCCGCTCAAGAACGGCCAGCCGCTGTTTACCGGGGCGGCCACCGATCTTGCCCCCTATTGCGGTGCCGAGGTCGAGGTGGACGGGCTGCTGGTCGGCGATGACGACATGACGCCGGTGAAGTTCTACCAGGTCCAGCTGATCCGCCGCGCCGGCGAGAGCGAATGGCACAAGGCCAATCGCTGGACGCGGGAATGGGCAAAGGCCAATCCGGACCTGCCCGGCAAGGGGCCGTGGTTCCGCCGCGACCCGCGGATCAAGGCGCGCATCGCTGCCTCGGGCTATCTGGGGCTGGGGCCGGAGGCGGACAAGGCACTGATCGAGGAGCTGTTCGGCGAATGAGGCTGCGCGCCGCTGCCGCGCTGGCGCTCGCTTTGGCGGTCGCGCCGCTTGCGGCCGGGGCCGATTCGTTTCCGGCCCGGCTGGGCGGCGCGTTCACGCTGACCGATCAGGATGGCAACCGGCGCAGCCAGCGCGACCCGCAGGGCCGGGCGCAACTTCTCTTCTTCGGCTATGCCAACTGTGCCCAGATCTGTTCGGTGGCGCTGCCGCTGATGGGGCAGGTCGCCGATCTGGCCCGGGCGGCCGGAATGCGCGTGGTCCCGGTGATGGTGACGGTCGACCCCGAGCGCGACCGGGTCGGGACAATCGGCCCGGCGCTCAAACGCCTGCATCCCGATTTCGTCGGCCTGACCGGCACTGAGGCGGAGCTCGCGGCGGTCTACCGGCTGTTCGGGGTGGAAAGAAAGCTGGTGTTCACCGATCCGCTGGCCGGAGCCGTCTATGCCCATGGCAGCTTCGTCTACCTGCTCGACGCGCGCGGGACGGTGCAGGCGGTGCTGCCGCCGATCCTGAGCGCCGAGCGCATGGTCGAGATCATGGCGGCGCATATGCGCTGATCCCGGCCCTTGCGCGGTCCTTTCACTTGCATCGCGACCGGATTGCGCATAAATCGACGCCCGGTCTAGGGGTGTAGCTCAGTTGGTAGAGCGACGGTCTCCAAAACCGTAGGTCGGGGGTTCGAGACCCTCCGCCCCTGCCAACACGATCGGGAAGGACGAGGTGGATCATGGCCCGGACGAATCCGTTTCAGTTCATGCAGCAGGTCCGGGCCGAGGCGAACAAGGTCACATGGCCCACCCGCAAGGAGACGGTGACCACCACCATCATCGTCTTCATCATGTCGGTGATCTTCGCGTTGTTCTTCTTTCTGGTCGACCAGATCGTCGCGCTGGGGCTGGAAGGAATTCTGTCACTGGCCTCTTGATTTCCGTCAGACCGGCCTATAGGTGACGCGGTTCGGAGCATCGAAGCGCGCAGACTGATTCGGGTTGCGCGCTGTTGGCTGTTGAGGCGGCAGGCAGTCAGGGCGGCAGGCAGTCAGGGCGGCAGGCAGTCAGGGCGGCAGGCAATCGGGGCGGCAGGCAATCGGGGCCGTCCTCTCGTCAGAAGGTAAGGAAACCGGCTTATGTCCAAGCGCTGGTATTCGGTGCATGTTCTCTCAAACTTCGAGAAGAAGGTGGCCGAATCCATCCGGGAAAGCGCCCGCAAGGCCGGACTCGAGGATGTGATCGAGGAGGTGCTGGTCCCGACCGAAGAGGTGATCGAGGTCCGGCGCGGCAAGAAGATCCCCACCGAACGTCGGTTCATGCCCGGCTATGTGCTGGTCAAGATGGAGATGACCGACGAGGCCTATCACCTGATCATGAACACCAACCGCGTGACCGGCTTTCTCGGCCCGCAGGGCCGGCCGACGCCGCTGCGCGATGCCGAGGTCAACCGCCTTCTCAACCAGGTCGAGGAAGGGCTGGAGCGGCCGCGTCCGGCCATCCAGTTCGAGATCGGCGAGAAGGTGACCGTCACCGACGGTCCGTTCGAGGGCTTTGCCGGCATGGTCGAGGAGGTCGACGAGCCGAGCGCGCGGGTGAAGGTGACGGTGTCGATCTTCGGCCGGGCGACCCCGGTCGAGCTGGAATTCGGTCAGGTGCAGAAGAGCGGCTGACCCATGGCGCGTGGGAGGGTCGGGCGGCGCGCCGCCCTGCCCGGACCACGCAAACCGCAGATCCCGGGGGGACGCGTCCCCGGCCGGGAGGTTTGTAAGGAGAACGGCCGATGGCCAAGAAAGTGATCGGTACCCTGAAGCTTCAGGTGCCGGCCGGCAAGGCGAACCCCTCGCCCCCCATCGGCCCCGCGCTGGGTCAGCGGGGCATCAACATCATGGGCTTCTGCAAGGAATTCAACGCCAAGACCGCCGACATGGAGCCGGGCATCCCGCTGCCGACCATCATCACCTACTATCAGGACAAGTCGTTTTCCTTCGAGATCAAGACCGCCCCGGCGAGCTACTACATCAAGAAGGCGGCGAAGCTGAAATCGGGCTCTGCCACCCCCGGCCGCAGCAATGCGGGGTCGATCACCACCCGGCAGGTGCGCGAGATCGCCGAGGCGAAGATGGCCGATCTCAACGCCAATTCGATCGAGGCGGCGATGAAGATCATCGCCGGCTCGGCACGGTCGATGGGCATCGAGGTGAAGGGCTAGACCATGGCAAAGAGAGGAAAGCGCATCACCGATGCCCGCAAGGCGCTCGCCGGCAAGGCAAACCTGCCGCTGCACGAGGCGGTGGAACTGATCAAGGCGAATGCGAAGGCGAAATTCGACGAGACCGTCGAGATCGCGATGAATCTGGGCGTCGATCCGCGCCATGCCGACCAGATGGTCCGCGGCGTCGTCCGCCTGCCCAACGGCACCGGCAAGACGGTGCGGGTGGCGGTGTTCGCCCGCGGCCCCAAGGCCGACGAGGCGCGCGAGGCGGGGGCCGATATCGTCGGCGCCGAGGATCTGGCCGAGACGATCAAGGAGGGCAAGATCGAGTTCGACCGCTGCATCGCGACCCCGGACATGATGCCGATCGTCGGGCGGCTGGGCAAGATCCTCGGCCCGCGCAACCTGATGCCCAACCCCAAGGTCGGCACGGTGACCCCGGACGTGGCCACCGCCATCGCCAACGCCAAGGGCGGCGAGGTGCAGTTCAAGGTGGAGAAGGCCGGGGTGATCCATGGCGGCATCGGCAAGGCGAGCTTCGAGACCGACAAGCTGGTCGAGAACGCGCGCGCCTTCGTCTCGGCGGTCAACCGGGCCAAGCCGTCCGGGGCCAAGGGGGTGTATCTGAAGAAGATCTCGCTGAGCTCGACCCAGGGGCCGGGCGTCAGCGTCGCGGTGGCCGACGCGGTCGCCGAGTGAGGAATTCCCCCGGGGTGACCGGGGGTGACGGGCCGGCCATGCGGCCGGCCGCTCGTCCGAGACGGCGGGTGGGGGCGGCGCTCCCGTAAATCCTGCCATAGACGGGAACGGACAGGATCAGCCCGGGGCCGCGGCGCCCCGGGGGCGGTCTTGGCGGTCCCGGGACGGGGACCGAAGCGCCGGGGCGGCAGACGGCCCGGCTTGAAGAGCCGGCGGGGGCGACCCCGCCACATCGCAGGAGAAGCAACGTGGACAGAGCCCAAAAGGAAGCCGTGGTCGGTGAACTCGGCCGGATCTTTCAGGACTCTGGTGTCGTCGTGGTCGCGCACTACGTCGGTCTCAGCGTTGCCGAGATGCAGGATTTCCGCAGCCGGATGCGAGAAGCCGGCGGCGGGGTTCGCGTCGCGAAGAACAGGCTCGCCAAGATCGCCCTGGACGGCAAGCCATGCGCAGGCATGGCCGATCTGCTCCGGGGTCAGACCGTGCTCGCTTATTCCGAGGATCCCGTCACCGCGGCGAAGGTCGCGAAAGCCTATGCCAAGGCCAATCCGAAATACCGGATCCTTGGCGGGGCGATGGGGGA
>RFIR01000011.1 GCA_003695135.1 Alphaproteobacteria bacterium
CCACATCGATCCGGGCGAGGCGGCGCGCGAGCTCGGCGCGGCGATCGGCACCGACGGGCTGGCCGAGGCGGCGCGGCTGGCCGCGGCAGGCCGCGCCGATCTGGTCGCGCGCGGCCATGAGGCGGGCGGGCAGCGCAGGCTGCGCCGCTTCTCGGTCTGGGAGATCACCCGCTACCTGATCCCGGTGGCCACCGCCCATTTCCGCCGCGTGCTCAAGGCCCATCCCGAGCTGCCCCAGGGGACAAGCGAGACGCCGGGCGGCACCCGCTGGTTCACCCTCGACGAGGTGCTCACCCTGCGCGAGCATTTCGCCGCCCTCGGCAGCCGGGCCAAGGAGTACAAGCCCTTCCGCCCCGAGGGCCGGCCGGCCAAGCTGATCGCGGTGGCCAATTTCAAGGGCGGGGTCGGCAAGACCGCCACCGCGGCGCATCTGGCGATGTCGGCCGCGCTCGACGGCTACCGGGTGCTGGTGATCGATCTCGACAGCCAGGGCTCGATGAGCACGCTGTTCGGCGGGCAGGTGGAAAACGAATGGCAGACCGTCTTCCCGCTGATCGCGCGCGATTATGCCGAGGCGCTGCAGGCCGAGAACCGCCGCCGCGCCGCCCGCGGCGAACCCCCCGCGCCCCTCGACGAGATGCTGACCCAGGCGCTGGCGATCTCGGCACGCGACGTGATCCGCCCCACCCACTGGCCCAACATCGACCTGATCGGCGCCCAGCTCAACCTCTACTGGGCCGAGTTCCAGATGCCGGTCTGGCGCATGGGGCTGCGCGGCTGGAAGCTGTGGGAGGCGCTCTCGACCCGGCTCGAGGCCGAGGGGGTGCTGGCGGGCTATGACATCGTCATCCTCGATACCCCGCCCGCGCTCGGCTATCTGACCATCAACGGGCTGGCGGCAGCCGACATCCTGCTGGTGCCCACCGGCGCCTCGTTTCTGGAATTCGATTCCACCTCGCGCTTCTTCGACATGCTGCATGCCACCTTCGCCTCGATCGAGGAGAGCGAGAACATCGCCGCCCGCGCGCTCGGCAGCCCGGAGATGCGCTTCGAATGGGATGCGGTGCGGCTGGTGATCACCCGCTTCGACGCCGCCCAGCAGACCGAGCTCGCCAGCCTGATGCAGAGCTACATGGGCCCCCTGATGGCCCCGCTCAGACAGAACTACACCGCGCTGATCGGCCAGGCCGGCGAGCAGGTCTCGGGCCTCTACGAGGCCGATTACCGCGACTTCAACCGCGAGACCTACATTCGCGGGCGCGAGACCTTCGATGCCACCTGGGCCATGGTCAAGCGGCTCCTGATCGGGGCCTGGGCGCGCGATCTGAAGGAGGCGGCGTGATGGCCCGCCGCCGGCTCGGCCCCGCCCGCCCGCTCGACGCCAGCACCACCCCTGCCCGCCCCGCCGGCGCTGCCGGCGCTGCCGGTCCGGCCGGGCCCGCCGGGCTCGCCCCCATCGCCCGGGTCGCCGGCGAGACCGCGGCCGAGGCGGCGCTGCGCGAGCTCTCCGACGCGCTGTCCGCGGCGCGCGAGGAGGAGCGGCTGCTCGCCGATCTGCCGCTTGGCGAGATCGATCCGGGCTTTCTGGCCCGCGATCGCATCGGGCTTCAGGACGAGGAGATGGCGGCGCTGATCGAGAGCATCCGCGCCCATGGCCAGCGCAGCCCGATCGAGGTGCAGCCGCTTCAGGGCGCCGAAAAACCCTGGGGGCTGATCTCGGGCTGGCGGCGGCTGGTCGCGCTCAGCCGGCTGCATGCGGAGACCGGCGAGGACCGCTTTGCCACCATCCGGGCGCTGATCCGCCATGATCGCGGAGCCGAGGCGGCCTATCTGGCGATGGTGGAGGAAAACGAGATCCGCGCCGGGCTGAGCCATTACGAGCGCGCCCGCATCGCCGCGCTGACCGCCGAGCGCGGCGTCTTCGCCAATACCCGCGAGGCGGTGGCGCGGCTGTTCGCCGCCGGCAGCCGGGCGCGGCGCTCCAAGATCCTCAGCTTCCTGACCATCCACAACCATCTGGGCGACCTGCTCACCTTTCCCGCCCATATCCCCGAGCGGCTGGGGCTGCGGCTGGCCGAGGCGCTGAAGGAGGGCGAGATGGCGGCGCTGATGCGCCGGGCGCTGGCCGGGACGCCGCGCGCCACCCCGGCAGACGAACTCGCCCTGATCGAGCGGGTCCTCGCCATGCCCGCCCCCGGCGCGCGCCGCGCGCCCCATGCCGCGCTTCTCCCGCGCCCCGATACCGCCGGCGAGGAGATCCGGCCCGGGCTCAGGCTGAAGCTGAAGCCGGGCCGCGGGCGGCTGGTGTTCGAGCTCAGCGGGCCGGCGCTCGATACGGCGATGCGCGAGCGGCTGGAGGCGGCGGTGCGCGCCGCGCTGCGGCAGGGCTGAGTGCGGAACCGGCGCGCGGGGGCCGGAGGCGCGAAACCGGCGCGAAACGCCCCCCGCGCAGCGCGCGCGAGCGATTCGCCGCTCATGCAATTTCAATGGGTTAACCCCCCAATTGTTTCGCGCGCGAAACATTTTCGCGCATGGCGCGGCAAGGCCGCGGCCGCCTCCGGCGGGAGTATTTCGGCCAAGAAGAAGGGGCAGACCGGCGTGGCTTCTTCTTGGCAAAAATACTCAAGACACCGAGGCGGGATCCCGGCGCGCCGCCGGTGGCGGGGCTGAAGGCTTACAGCACGGTGCGCCGGCCCTGCGGGGTGCGGCTCTCGCCCAGCACCGCCCGGCGCGCGGGCGGGCGGGGCGCGTCCGCCTCTCTCCCGGTCCCGGGCGGGTCGCGCCACTCCACCATCCACATGCCGCTGCCCAGAAGGGCACAGAGAAAGACGTAGGTCGCGTTCCACAGATGCACGGTGCTCAGCGAGAAGGCGAGGCCGGCCAGCACGATCAGCAGCCCCTTGCGCGCGGCGAGGATGGCGGGGATGGCCGATTTCATCCGCGCCAGCCCGCTCAGCACCACCGCCCAGGCCCCGGCGAGGAACAGGAAGGCGGGGATGCCGTGGCGCATCGCCATCAGCAGCCAGAAATTGTCGACGCTGGGCGGCAGCCAGTAGGGGCGGAACCAGTCGCCCCACGGCCCCATGCCGAAGAGCGGCCGCGCCCAGACATTGTTCATGCCATGCTCGAAGATCGCCAGCCGGATGAAGGAATTGTGGGCATTGAAGGTCATGTAGCTGATGAACACCGCCACCGGGGTGCGGTTGGACAGGATGTCGACCGCGACATAGGCGGCGATGACCAGCCCCAGGAACAGCCACCAGCGCCGCCTCATCCGGCGCAGCGCGTGGTCCCAGATCATGATGCCGATCTGCAGCACCACCGCCAGCCACGCCCCGGCCGAGAGCGAGGCGAAGGTGGCGAAGGCCGATCCCGCCGGCCAGACCAGCCGGCCGGGCCCCTTGCGCCCGTGCCCCAGCACATAGACCGAGAGCGCGAAGGCCGAGGCGCAGAACACGCCATAGAGGATGGGATGCTCGAACGGGCCCTGCGCCCGGCGCATGCCCCAGCGCTCCTCCAGCCCGGTGACCATGGTGTGGGTCGGCATGATCGGGCGGAAGATGTCGAGCAGGATCGCATGCTTGCTCACCGCCTCGTACATGGCGAAGGGGCCGAGGATCAGCACCACCAGCGCGAAGCACTTGACGAAGAAGCGGAAGGTCTCGAAATCGCGGATCAGCACCCGGGCCAGAAGATAGCCGCCGAAGGTCTCGACCAGAAAGATGCCGGAGAACTGGTAGGACCGGCCGATCCCGGCCACCCTGGCCAGCGCCAGCGCCTCCCACAGGCAGAACAGCAGGATCAGGATGTCGGGCGCCCGGATCCGCCCCGCCTTTCCCCCCAGCCACTGGACGAGAAGGGGGATGAACATCACCACCAGCAGCAGCCGGTAGGGGCTGAGCCGCATGGTGCCGAGGAAGAAATAGGTCGGGATCACCAGGCTGATCAGGAAGAGCGGCAGCAGGAAACGGGCCGCCCCGCCCTGCGCGGCGCTGCGGCGGGCGGCAAGGCCGGGCGCGCGGCCCGGGGCGTGAAGCGCGCCTTCGCTCATCGGCGCATTATCCTCTCCCGCCGGTCCGACTGCAAACCCCCCGCACCCCCGCGCCCCCCGTGCCGGCCGCGCCGCTCATCCGAAGCGCTTGCGCAGCTTCTTCAGCACCAGATGCGGCTCGGCCGCGGCGCGGGCGAGGAGCCGCAGCGCATCGCGCCAGTCCCCATAGCGGTTGATCGGCAGTTCCAGAAGCTCCGGCCACGCCGCCTCGATGGAAGCGCGCACCATGCGGTGGCTGCGCCGCCAGTCGGGCGGCAGCGACAGCATGGCGGCAAAACTCTCGCGGCTGATCATCGGATGCATGTGGCGCACCTCCGGGCTGGCATAGGATTGCGCGAAGGCCCAGCAGCCCATGCGCAGCTCCAGATAGGCCAGATCGAGCTGCAGGAACGGGTCGAAGCCGTCGATGGAGGGCCGCCAGGCCGCCACCGCCGCTTCCACCTCGGGGTGGGGCGGCATGCCGAAACGGCTCTGGATGCTCTGGGCGGTGATCTCGGTGTCACCGGTATCGGTGGGCCGCCAGAAGAAGCCGCGGCCGATCTCGCCGCCCAGACCGCCGATGAACCAGCCGGGGCCGGCCAGCGGGGCGATGGTGGGATGGGTGACCATGTTGGGCCCGCCGATGCAGTGCCCGGCCCGCGCATGCCACTCCGCCGCGCCCGCCGCATCGGCATGCCGGATCGGCAAGAGGCGCAGCTTCAGCCCGAAGCGGGCGGCGAGTTCCCGCGCGCGGTCGCAATCGAGCCGGGTGGAGGGGCCGGAGACGGTGACGAATTCCAGTTCCGTGGCGATGTCGCGGCAGGCGGCCAGCAGCATGCGCGTCTCGTTGCCGGCGGTCAGGGTCATGCGGGCAGGGCCGGTCCGGCGCAGCGCGTCGATGGTCGCGCGGGTGCTGGCCATGATGCGGGCGCAGGCGGCCTGCGGATCGCCGGTGATCGGGATCTGGGCCTTCGGCCAGTGCCGGGCCTGGGTCATGCGGTCGAAATCGAGGCAGTGATTGACCAGGAGCCGCGTCACCCCCTCATGCGCGGTGAGACCTGCGGGAAACCAGCCGTCGCGCAGCACGTTGAGATGGGCATAGAGCTTTCGGCGAAAGCGGGCGGCATAGGCCTGCGCGGAAAGCAGCACCCCGGCGGTGGACGCGGCGCGGCCCGTCGCGGGCTCGAACACCGCCGAAAGCGAGCCGTCGGCATCGAGATAGAGCCGCCGCGCGCCGGGGATGTCGAGCAGGAAGAGAAAGCTGCCGCCGAGCGCGTAGACGCCCGTTTCCACGAAGCCGTCGGGATCGGCCGCGGCATCGCCGGGCAGGGCGATGGTGCCCTCCGGCACGCATCCCGCCCGGTAATCCACCGGATCGCCGAGGAAG
Organism: Alphaproteobacteria bacterium; assembly: GCA_003695135.1. Classification (GTDB taxonomy): domain Bacteria; phylum Pseudomonadota; class Alphaproteobacteria; order Rhodobacterales; family Rhodobacteraceae; genus J013. Next base: position 5,418 of record RFIR01000011.1, read on the forward strand.
GCGCCCACCTCCGCCCCCGTCGCATCGGTGGCGCGGACGAGCTTCAGCCCCGGCCAGAGCGTGAGATGCAGCGAGGAAAGCCGTTCTTCCCGCGCGCCTTCGGGCAGCCCGGCCGGCGCCTCGGGGCTGATGACGAACTGGCCGCGGAAATCGCGCGGCGGGGCCGGGGTCATCCGGGCCGGGGTCATCCGGCCCGGGGTCATCCCGCCGCCCGCTTGTAGGCGGCGATCAGCGCATCGACCTGGTGATCCCAGGAAAGCGCGGTCTCCACCCGCTGCCGCCCGATCGCCCCCATCCGCGCGCGTCTTTCCGGATCGTCGAGCAGTTCGCAGATTTTCGCGGCGAAATCGGACGGATCGTTGGCCGCGGCATAGAGCGAGGCGTCTTCGGCCGAGCGCCGGCCCTCGGTGACATCGAACTGGACGATGGGCTTTTCGAAGGCCATGTATTCGAGGATCTTGTTCATGGTGGAGAGGTCGTTCATCGCGTTGACCCGGTCGGGGTTCACGCAGACATCCGAGCTCGACAGCACCTCGAACAGCACCTCGTCGGGCGC
>RFIR01000150.1 GCA_003695135.1 Alphaproteobacteria bacterium
CCCGGATATCGACGCGGCGGCCGGGCTGATCTGCGGCAAACCCGTCTGCATGGCCGGCTGGGGCGGCTCGCATCTGGGCGTGATCGACCTGGATCTCCGGCGCGATGCCGGGCGCTGGCGGCCGGCCGGGGCAAGCGTCGCCCTGCGCGCGGCCGATGGGGCGCCGGGCAGTGCCGTGGGGCCGCTGGGCGCGCGCGTGGCCGCCATCGCCCGCCCCGCGCTCCACGCGCTGCGCGACAGCCTGCGCCAGCCCCTGGGCGAGATCGCGCGGCCCTTGCATTCGCATTTCGCGCTGGTCGCCAACGATCCCTGCACCCAGCTGATCGCCGATGCCCAGCGCGCCCATGTCGAGAGCGCGCTGAGTGGCAGTTCCTGGGCGGAGCTGCCGCTCGTCTCGGCCGCTTCCGCCTTCCGCACCGGCGCGGATGCGGTCGACCTGCCGCCCGGGCCGCTCGACCGCTCGGCGCTGTCGCGTATCTATCCCTATCCCAATGTGATCGACGCGCTTCTCGTCGACGGCGCGGGGCTCGCCGATTGGCTGGAGATGGCGGCCGGGCTCTACGAGACCCTGACGAAGGGCCGGCGCGACCAGCCGCTGATCCGCCCCGGCTTTCCCGGCTTCAACTTCGATGTCATCGCCGGGCTAGAATACCAGATCGACCTCTCCCGCCCGGCACGGTTCGACCCCTACGGCCAGCTCGTCGCCCCGGATTCGCGGCGCATCGTACGGCTCGAATGTGAAGGCCGGCCGGTGCGGCCATCCGACCGCTTCATCGTCGCCGCCAGCAGCTATCGCTCGGGCGGTGGCGGCAACTATCCCGGCCTGTCGCCGGAGCGCATCGTGCTGGCGGGCACGCGGCCGGCGCAGGACATCCTGGCCGAATACATCCGCAAACACGGCCCGCATCTGCCACCGCCACGGCCCGTCTGGTCCTTTGTGCCGCTGCCGGGAACCGGGGCCGTCTTCGAGACCGGGCAGGGCGCGCTCGCCCATCTCGATGCGGTGACCGACCGGCGGCTGACCGCGCTCGGCCCGGCCGGCCCGGGGCTCACGCGGATGCGTCTGGAGCTGGCCCCGGCGGATGCTTGTCAGTCCGATGCACCCTCGCTATAGCAGCGCGCGCAGGCGAAGGATCGGCGCGAGGACCCCATGGCGAAGATCAACGGAAACGAAATCAGGCCCGGCAACGTCTTGGAACACAATGGCGGGCTGTGGGTCGCGGTCAAGGTCAGCCATGTCAAGCCGGGCAAGGGCGGCGCCTTCGCCCAGGTGGAGCTGAAGAACCTGCGCAACGGCTCCAAGCTCAACGAACGCTTCCGCTCGGCCGACAAGGTCGAGCGCGTGCGGCTGGAGCAGAAGGATCAGCAGTTCCTCTACGAGACCGACGGCATGCTGACCTTCATGGACAACGAGACCTTCGAGCAGATCGAGCTGCCCGCCGACATTCTGGGCGACCGGCGCCCCTTCCTGCAGGAGGGCATGACGGTCAAGATCGAGTATTACGAGACCGAGGCGCTGAACGTCACCCTGCCCGAGAAGGTCACCTGCACGGTGGCCGAGACCGAGCCGGTGGTGAAGGGCCAGACTGCGGCCAACAGCTTCAAGCCCGCCCTGCTCGACAACGGCGTGCGCATCACCGTGCCACCCTTCATCGCCCAGGGCGAGGCGATCGTCGTCTCCACCGAGACCATGGAGTATGTCGAGCGGGCCTGAGCCGGTAAGGCTGCGCCATGAACGCGCATCCTGCTGGCGGTTGCGCCCCTGGCCGGCGTTGCACTGCTGAGCCGGCCGGCCACAATCCTCTCCACCTTGCAGCCCCGCCGGGGCTGGCGTAGAGGGTTCTGCCGTCAAGGGGAGCCCGCCCATGTCCACCGCCTCGCCCACGCTCAACGTGATGATCAAGGCCGTGCGCCGGGCCGCGCGCGGACTGGTGCGCGATTTCGGCGAGGTGGAGAACCTGCAGGTGTCGACGAAATCGGCCGGCGATTTCGTCTCGCGCGCCGATACCAGGGCCGAGCAGGTTCTGCGCAGCGAGCTGATGGAGGCGCGGCCGAACTACGGCTGGCTGGGCGAGGAAGGCGGCGGCGCGGCGGGCAAGGACCCCACCCGGCGCTGGATCGTCGATCCGCTGGACGGCACCACCAATTTCCTGCACGGCCAGCCGCAATGGTCGATCTCCGTGGCGCTGGAACACAAGGGGCGCATCGAGGCCGGGGTGATCTACGATCCGGTCAAGGACGAGATGTTCACCGCCGAGAAGGGCCAGGGCGCCTGGCTCAACGACCGCAGGCTGCGGGTCAGCGCCCGGCGCGACATGCTGACTTGCGTCTTCGCCACCGGCCTGCCCTTTGCCGGCAAGGGCGGCCTGCCCACGGCGCTGGCCGAGCTGGCGCGCGTCGCCCCGCATTGCGCCGGCATCCGGCGCTACGGCTCGGCCGCGCTCGATCTCGCCTGGGTCGCCGCCGGGCGCTTCGACGGCTTCTGGGAACGCGACCTGCACGCCTGGGACATCGCCGCGGGGCTCTTGCTGGTGCAGGAGGCCGGCGGGTTGAGCTGCAGCCTGGTGCCGGGCGAGGTGATGGAAACCGGCTCGGTGCTGGCGGCCAATGCCGAGGTGTTCGACCGGCTGAAGGCGATGCTGATCCCCGAACAGGTCGCAACGGGGAATCGCGTCGGCTGACCCCGTCAGCCGGCCGGCTGCGGTTCGTCGTCCATCACGAAGCCTGTCACCGCGATGCGCGCCTCGCCCGCCTGCAGGGCGCCGGCAATGCGGTCGCGGCGCAGCTGCGCCAGACCCTGCCCCCCGGCCACCGAGAACAGCTTGCCGGCCACGCGGCCGTCGCACAGGATCTCGGTGCCCGGCGGCGGCGGCGGGCCATCCACTGTCACCCGCGCCAGCCCCTTGCGCAGCTCGGTCTTGTGCTTCATGCGCGCGGTCACCTCCTGCCCGACATAGCAGCCCTTGCGGAAATCGACGCCATGCAGCCGCTCGAACCCGGCCTCGAGGATGTAGCTTTCCTCCGGGATCAGCTCGACGCCGCTTTCGGGAATGCCGAGGGCGATGCGCAGCGCCTCGTACTCCGCCCGCGTGCCAGGCCCGGCGGCAATGCCGTCGGCCGCGCCATAGAGCCGCCAGCCCAGCCTGGCGTCGCGCGGATCGGGGATTGCGACTTCCGCCGGTGCCGGCCCCTCCCCCGGCCAGATCAGCACCGGCTTGATGTCGGTGGGCGCGATCTCCACCTTGCGGCGCAGCCGGTACATGGTCATCCGCTGCGCCAGCGCCGCTGCGCGGTCGGCGGCGACGTCGACCAGCACATCCTCGCCATCGGCGACCAGCAGGAAGTCGAACAGATACTTGCCCTGCGGGGTCAGCAATGCCGCATAGACCGCGCGTCCAGCCTCCAGCCGGCCCACATCGGCGGTGACGAGATCCTGCAGAAAGCTGCGGACGTCCGGCCCGCTCAGGCGCAGGACGGCCCTGCTGTCATCGACGATATGGCGGCGCATGGTCACGGTATCCGGTGCAAAAGATGCTCGCGATGGCACCGGACTCTAGCTATAGAAGGGATCAAGACAGTTCAACACGGCCAATTTCATGCCGGCGCCTATCTCCGTCATTATTCCGACTCTGCAGGCGGCGGGGCAGATCGGCCCCTGCATCGCCGCGCTGACCGAGGGGCTGGGCAAGGGGCTGATCCGCGAGCTGATCCTCGCCGATGGCGGCTCGCGCGACGGCATCGCCGATCTTGCCGACATGCTGGGCGCGAAGCTGGTCACAAGCCCGCCCGGGCGGGGCGGGCAACTCAGGGCCGGCATTGCGCAGGCCCGCGGCGCATGGCTGCTGGTCCTGCATGCCGACACGGTGCCGGAGCCGGGCTGGAGTGCGGCGGTCGCCGAGCACCTGCATCACCATCCGCAGATGGCCGGCTATTTCCGGCTGCGCTTCGACGCCGCCGGCCTGGCACCGCGCCTTGTCGCCGGCTGGGCCAATCTGCGCGCCCGCCTCATCGGTCTGCCCTATGGCGATCAGGGCCTGCTGATCCCGCGCGCGCTCCACGATGCTGTGGGCGGCTATCCCGACATCCCGCTGATGGAGGATGTTTCGCTCGCCCGTGCCCTGCGCGGCAGGCTGCGCATGCTGCCCGCCACGGCGGTGACCAGCGCCGCGCGCTATCTGCGCGAGGGCTGGGTCCGTCAGGGCCTGCGCAACTGGGGATTGCTGCTGCGCTATCTGGCCGGGGTTTCGCCCGCAAGGCTGGCTGCCGCCTATGACCGCCCGCGCACCAATGGCTGAGCGCGCGCGCCATCTGGTGCTGTTCCTGCGCGAGCCGGTGCCGGGCCGGGTCAAGACCCGGCTGGGGCGCGATATCGGCATGATCGAGGCCTGCTGGTGGTACCGCCACGCCGTCCGCGACCTGATCCGCCGGGTGGGCCGCGATCCACGCTGGCACACGTGGCTCGCCGTCACCCCGGACCGCGCGGTGGAAAGCCGGTTCTGGCCCGAGGATCTGCCCTGCCTTCCGCAGGGCGGCGGCGATCTGGGCGCGCGCATGGCCCGCATCTTTCGCACCCTGCCACCCGGTCCGGTACTGATCATGGGCGGCGACATTCCGCGCGCGGGCGCCGCGCACATCGCCGAGGCCTTCGCGCTGCTGGGTCGCAGCGATGCGGTGTTCGGGCCGACGCCCGATGGCGGGTTCTGGCTGGCGGGACTTTCCCGCGGGCGGCGCAAGGCACCGGCAGGGCTGTTCCGGAACGTGCGCTGGTCGACCCGTCATGCGCTGGCCGACAGCCTGCAGACGCTCGGCGATGCCCGGGTCAGCTTTGCCGCGCCGCTGCCCGACATCGATACCGGCCTCGACCTCGCCATGCACAGGGCAACGGGTGGGCGAGGGGGTGACTGACGGCCGATGACCGGGCCGGATGCTGCCCGCTTCGCCGGCTGCATCGCCGGGGCGGGTCCACCCGGCCTCATCTCGCGCCGGAAAAACGAAGGCCCCCCCGCGAAATCCGGCGGCAGGCGGATGCCCGGAATGCACAGGGTTTCGCAGGGATCATGATCGCGCGCGCGTAAAACAAATAGAAGAGACCCCTGCAAGCCCGGATGCAGGCGGGCATCCTGAATGCATGAGGATTCAGCAGGATCAGATCTGTGGACACGTAAAATAATCAGAGCGCTTCCCGTCCAATCTGAATCGAACCAATCACGAAGCCCCGCCCAGGCGTCAGCCCGGGCAGCGCCCGCCCGCCCCCCAGGCGGGCGCTTCGCGCCGCCTCGGGCGGGCACTGCCCTTTGGCGTGGTGCGTATCGATCGGGGCGCGCACTAGAGCCTCATCCGTTTCGATGGGGTCACGATGCTCACCCCCCCGCAACCGCCGGCGCGGCGATCTGAAGCCGCGGGATGGCGGTGACGAAGCGCGTGCCGCGCGCGGCGAGATGGCCGAGCTGGTCCATGATCTCGCGCTTGAGGTTCCAGGGCAGGATCAGCAC
>RFIR01000012.1 GCA_003695135.1 Alphaproteobacteria bacterium
ACGTTCGAGCCCAGATCCAGCACGATCGAGCCGGGAAACTGCAGCAGGGGGCGCATCAGGAAGCGTGAGAAATACCACTCGCCGAGCTGGTAGATCTCGCGCAGCTCGCGCACCGCGATCAGCTTGGCGCCATAGGCGGTCTGCAGCCGGCCGGCGGCGATGGCCGTCTCTTCGGATTCCAGGACCAGCACCGGCTGGTAGCGGCCCTTCTCGTGGCGGCTCGCCGCCTCGACGAAGGCCTCGATCAGCACATCGGCCGCGCACAGGCATTCGCTGGAGGCGAACAGGAACAGCTTGGGGCGGGCGTCGAGCCCGTCCATGACATCTTCCAGCGCCGCGGACACGTTGTAGTGCAGGTTGGGGGCGGGCAGCCGCCGGTGCCCGGATTCGGTGCGGTAGAACTCGGTGATCAGCGACTCGAAGCCGCCCTGCACCGCGACCTCCCGCCAGAACCAGTCCGGGATCGGCCGGTCGTTGAGGCGGGGATCGGCGGGTCGGGCGGACATCAGCGAATGGCCGCGCAGGCGCAGGCCGGATCGCGCGCGCGCGCATTCGCGCGACAACCGCCTCGGGCGCGAAAAGCGGCGAGGGGCCGTGGATCATGCCCGGCGTCAGGCCCAGGCTCTTGCCCTGCGGCTTGACGCGATAGAAGCAGATCGTCTCCGGCAGCACGTCGTGGCGGACGCCGTGATGGATCGTGTCGCACGACCAGGCCCAGTCCTCATTGCCGAGCCCGGTGCGCACATCGTTGTGCGGCAGGGGAAAGCGGCGATAGAGCGAGCGGTGCGCCACCGACTTGTTGGAGAAATACCACTCGGTAGCCAGGAAGTTGGGATCGAAGCGCGGATCGTCCGAGGCGATCAGCTCGCGCAGATCGTAGAGATCGCCGAAGCGGGCGAAGACCTGGGTGTGATAGACGGTCCCGGGGTCGATCGCGCCCGCAGCGGCCCGTTCGAAGAAGCGCAGATACCAGTTGGAGGAAAACAGGTCGTCGCCGTCATGCAGGAACACCCAGTCCTGGCTGGCGGCGTCGATCCCGGCCTGGCGGGCGGCGCCGAGATCGCCGAAATCGACATGGATCACCCGGTCGATCCCCTCCGCGAAGCGCCCGAGCACCCGCAGCGTGTCGGCATCTGCCCGGTCTGCGACCGCCAGAACCTCCAGCCTGTAGCCGGCCTGATGCGCGATGTCCCTGGCATGCAGGATGCTGCGCAGCGTCGCGGCAAGCAGCGGCCCTTCGCGATGGATGTTCAGCACGGCCGATGCCGTCGTGCAGACCCCAGTCAATGCGCACACCTCTCGTCATGCCTTGCGAAGCATTCCGCGCAGCCGGCGTGCCAACCCGAATCGAATCGGCCCATCCCCCCACAGGCTTGCATCATTTCATTCCCAGCGGGTTCATGGCCCGATGCCGCCGGCTTTCACAACCGGACGGTTTCCCCCAGGGGCCGACATTCTGCCGGGTTTACGCCTGCCTCCGGTTCTGGCACTCTCTGAAGCTCACGTCAAATGCAGGATAACTGTCATGCGGTTGGATCTGCTTGCCCTGCTCCTGATTCTGGCCCTGGGCGCCACATGGCTGATGCGGCCGCGGCGCGGCGGCGGGGGCGGCGGTCGCCGCCCGGTGCGCGGGCCTGCGGGAGATCTGCGGGCTGTGGCGCGCCGGCTGGGCTATGAGCTGGAGGGCGAAGGTCATCCGGCGGACCGGATCCGCGATGCGCGAATCGCCGCGGTGGGCATCATGCTCGCCATTGGCGGGCTCGACGGTCGGGTTACCCGCGACGAGGCCGAACAGATGGCGGTCGAGGCCCAGCTCACCTTCCAGTGCGGCCCGCGCGAAACCGCCGACCTGTTCGCGATCGCCTACTGGATCCTGCGCCGTTTCGACAATGGAGATCAGGCGATCGACAAGCTTTCGCATGTCGTCGCGGATCTGGCCGGCGAGGCCGCGGCGCCCGACCTGATCCGCATGGCCACCGCGGCGGCGGAGTTCGCCGGTCCGGCCACGCCGCAGGCCGAGGCCGCCATCGAACGCATCCGGCAGGTCTTCAACGTGAATGTCTGACCGGCCCCAGCGGCTCGATCGACGGATCGTCGCCGAGGGGCTGGCCGAAAGCCGAAGCCGCGCACAGGAGATGATTCGCGCCGGGCTGGTGGTGGTGGACGGCCGGCCGGCCAGCCGCGCCGGACGGCTGGTTGGCGGTGCGAGCCGGGTCGAGCTGATGCCCGGCGCGCCGCGCTGGGTGTCGCGCGCCGCGCTCAAGCTCGAGCACGCGCTCGACAGCTTCGGCCTGACGCCGCGCGGCGTGGCGCTCGATCTCGGCGCCTCCACGGGCGGCTTCACCGAGGTGCTGCTGGCCCGCGGCGCGGCACATGTCTGGGCGCTCGATGTCGGCCATGGCCAGCTGCACCCAAGGCTGAGGGACGATCCGCGGGTCACGGCGATCGAGGGGGTGAATGCGCGCGATCTCTCGGCGGATATGGTGCCACCGCCTGACTGGATCACCTGCGACGTCTCCTTCATCGGGCTGGAAAAGGCGCTGCCCCCGGCACTGGCGCTGGCCCGGCCCGGCGCGGTGCTGGTGGCGCTGATCAAGCCGCAATTCGAGGCCGGGCCGGAACATGTCGGCCGCGGCGGCATCGTGCGCGATCCGGCCGTCCACGGGGCGGTGCGCGAACGCATCGCCGGTTTCCTGAGCGCGTCGGGCTGGACGGTGACGCATCGCGGCGACAGCCCGATCGCCGGCGCGGACGGCAATCGCGAGTTTCTAATCGCCGCGCGGAAGAAGGGGGCTCCGGCTACGGGGGATGGGTGAAAGAGCGGAAGACGTCTTCAGCGCAGCGTGAGGGCAGGCGGCCGCCCGGGTGGGCGCGAATGCGCCCGCCATGGGGCGGGCGGGCGCATGCCCGCGTCGCTTCGCGCCACGGGCGGACGAAGCCGGATGGGCACGGTACGTGTTGGCTGCGACGGGCGCCGGCAAAACGAATCCTTGCAAAATTTGACCAACCGGTCAGAATCGGGACGGATTGCCGCATCACGCCGCCTGACAGGGAGGTCTCATGTCGAATGCGCTTGCCCCCGGCATCTGCGCCGGCCGCCTCGGCGAGGCGGAGCTGGCAGAAAACTTCGCCGATCTGCACCCGCCGCTGACGGCGCATGAGGCGCTCGTCGCCGCCGATCGCTGCTATTTCTGCTTCGATGCCCCCTGCACCGCCGCCTGCCCGACCGAGATCGACATCCCGCTCTTCATCCGCCAGATCGCGGCGGGACGGCCGAAGGAGGCGGCGCGCACCATCTTCGAGCAGAACATCCTCGGCGGCATGTGCGCGCGGGTCTGCCCCACCGAGACGCTGTGCGAGGAGGCCTGCGTGCGCGAGGCGGCGGAGGGCGAGCCGGTGCAGATCGGGCGGCTGCAACGCTTTGCCACCGACCGGCTGATGGCCGAGCCCGGACACCCGTTTCATCGCGCACGGCCCACGGGGCGCAGCGTCGCGATCGTCGGGGCCGGACCGGCCGGGCTGGCGGCGGCGCATCGGCTCGCCCTGCTGGGCCATGAGGTCAAGATCTTCGACGCTCGCCCGCGCGGCGGCGGGCTCAACGAATACGGAATCGCCGCCTACAAGACGGTGAACGGCTTCGCGCAGGCCGAGCTCGACTGGCTGCTCGGCGTCGGCGGCATCGAGCTGCTGACCGAGCAGCGGCTGGGCGACAATCTCGATCTCGGCGAGCTTCTGGAGAGCCATGATGCGGTGCTGCTCGCCATCGGGCTGGGCGGTGTCAACGGGCTGGGCGTGCCGGGCGAGGATCTGCCCGGCGTCGAGGATGCGGTGGACTTCATCGCCCGGCTGCGCCAGGCCGGCGATCTTTCGGCCGTTCCCGTCGGCCGGCGGGTGGTGGTGATCGGCGGCGGCATGACCGCCATCGACGCCGCGGTGCAGTCCAGGCTGCTGGGTGCGGAGACGGTGACCATCGTCTATCGCCGCGACCGGGCGGCGATGCCGGCGAGCCGCTACGAGCAGGATCTGGCCGCCTCGCGCGGGGTGAGCTTCCGCTTCAACGCCCGGCCCACGGGCATCGCGCAGACCGCCGACGGTCTGGAGATCCGCTTCGCCTATACCGAGGCCACGCCCGAGGGCCTGCGCGACACCGGCCAGGGATTCGCGCTGGAGGCCGACCAGATCTTCAAGGCCATCGGCCAGACGCTCGATCTCGGCGGCATCGAACTGGAACGCGACGGCGGCAAGATCCGGGTCGACGGGCTGGGCCGCACCAGCCATGCGAAGATCTGGGCCGCGGGCGACTGCGCCGCTGGCGGCAAGGATCTGACCGTCACCGCCGTGGCCGAGGGCCGCGATGCGGCCGAGCACATTCATGCGGCACTGATGGGGAGCGCATGACGGGCACCGTCGACCGGATCGCGGCGCATTACGGCACCGGCACGCTGCTGGCGAGGATTTCGGCCGGGTTCGAAGCGCTCGGCAAGTCGCTGGCTTCGGCGACGGTCGAAGACCTCAAGCCGGTGGACGAGTTCCATATCGGCGGGCTGCCGGCCACCGAGGCGCTGCTGGCGCAGGTGGAGATCGGGCCCGAAACGAAGGTTCTCGACATCGGCTGCGGCATCGGCGGCACTGCCCGCTTCATCGCCACCCGCTTTGGCGCCAGCGTCACCGGCATCGACCTGACCCCGGAATTCGTGGAGGCGGCCCGGACGCTCAACGAGATCACCGGCGTGCCGGGTGAATTCATGGTCGGCAGCGCCACCGATCTGCCGTTCGGGGACGGCGGTTTCGATCTCGTCACGCTGATCCATGTCGGCATGAACATCGAGGACAAGGGCAGGCTCTTCGCCGAGGCCGCGCGGGTCTTGCGGCCCCGCGGCAGCTTCGCGGTCTATGACGTGATGGAGGAGGAGGCCGGCCCGCTCGATTACCCGCTGCCCTGGGCGAGCGCGCCGGAGACCTCTTTCCTCGCCCCGCTCGAGACCTATCGCGCCGCGGCCGAGGCGGCGGGGTTCGCCGTCCTCGCCTGGCGTCCGCGCGGCGATTTCGCGCGAAAATTCTTTGCCGATCTTAGCGCGCGCAGCGCCGGCAAGGCACCGCCGCCGCTCGGCCTGCCCCTGGCGATGGGCGAGAACGCACGCGAGAAGATCGCCAACATGATCGCGAATCTGGACCGGCACCGCATTGCGCCGACCGAGCTGATCTGCCGCAAGGTTGCCTGACCATGCTCAAGCGCATCAACTTCCAGTCCATCCCGGTGCGCGACCAGCAGCGGGCGCTCGAATTCTATCGCGACAGGCTGGGCATGACCGTGCAGACCGATGCGCCCTATGGCGACGGCTGGCGCTGGATCTTCATGCAGATCCCCGGGGCCGGGACCCTTTTGCATTTCGCGCATGCCGACGACATCGCCGTCGCGAAGGGGCCGGCGCTCTGCCTGGTTTCGGATGATGTCGATGCCGAGGTCGCCGGCCTGCAGGCGGCCGGCGTCCGCATCGAGGATGGCCCGGCCCGGGCGCCGTGGCACGTGGCCGTGCGCTATGCACTCTTTCGCGACAGCGAGGACAATCTGGTTCTGATCCAGTCAAGCTCGATGGAGAATTGACATGGCCGATATCCGCAACGAATTCGTCGGGATCCGCTCCCCCAACCCGTTCTGGCTCGCCTCCGCGCCGCCCACGGACAAGGAATACAACGTGGTGCGCGCCTTTCAGGCCGGCTGGGGCGGGGTGGTGTGGAAGACGCTGGGCCTCGACCCGCCCATCGTCAATGTCAACGGCCCGCGCTACGGCGTGGTCCATGGCGCCGACCGGCGGGTGCTGGGGCTCAACAATATCGAGCTGATCACCGACCGGCCGCTGGAGGTGAACCTGCAGGAAATCAAGCGGGTCAAGCGCGACTGGCCCGACCGGGCCATGGTGGTCAGCCTGATGGTGCCCTGCGAGGAGGATTGCTGGAAGCAGATCCTGCCCAGGATCGAGGAAACCGGCGCCGATGGCATCGAGCTCAATTTCGGCTGTCCGCACGGGATGAGCGAGCGCGGCATGGGCTCGGCAGTGGGTCAGGTGCCGGAATATATCGAGATGGTCACCCGCTGGTGCAAGCAGGCCACCCGCATGCCGGTGATCGTCAAGCTCACCCCCAACATCACCGACATCCGCTATCCGGCGCGGGCGGCGAAGAAGGGCGGCGCGGATGCGGTCAGCCTGATCAACACCGTCTCGTCCATCACCTCGGTCGATCTCGATACGTTCAGCCCCGAGCCCTCCATCGACGGCAAGGGCAGCCATGGCGGCTATTGCGGACCGGCGGTCAAGCCCATCGCGCTCAACATGGTTGCCGAGATCGCCCGCGATCCCGAAACCGCCGGCCTGCCCATCTCGGGCATCGGCGGGGTGACGACATGGCGCGATGCGGCCGAGTTCATGGCGCTGGGCGCGGGCAACGTGCAGGTCTGCACCGCGGCGATGACCTATGGCTTCAGGATCATCGACGAGATGATCGCCGGGCTCAAGGGCTGGATGGACGAGAAGGGGCATGAGGACCTCGCCTCCTTCCAGGGCCGGGCGGTGCCCAATGTGACCGACTGGCAGTTCCTCAATCTCAACTACGTCACCAAGGCGCGCATCGACCAGGAAATGTGCATCAAGTGCGGGCGCTGTTTCGCCGCCTGCGAGGATACCAGCCATCAGGCGATCGCGATGAAGCCCGGCCGGGTATTCGAGGTGATTGACGCCGAATGCGTGGCCTGCAACCTGTGCGTCGATGTCTGCCCGGTGGAGGACTGCATCACCATGGAACGCCTGCCCGCCGGCGCGGTCGATCCGCGCACAGGCCAGACGGTCAGCGACGCGCATGGCGACTGGACCACGCATCCCAACAACCCGATGCGCAAGGCGGCGGAGTGAAACGGGGGCAGCGATTAACCTTCGCTTCGTTTATTTCGGCTATTGCGTTTGTTGCGAATAGCCACTATGTTACACGACGGACAAGACAAGGAACGACATCATGGCACGGGCAAATGCGTTGCGCGTGGTGGGGCTCGATGAGCGCCTGCCCGCCCCGGATGAAGTGCGCAGTGCGCGGGAATTGCTGGGGATTTTCCAGCCCCTTGCGGAGTCCCGGTCAAGCACGGATCTTCTGATCCGGCACCAGACGAAGGATCATGAGGTCTCCCTGTCGCCGGCGGTTGCCCAGACGCTCGTCGAACTCCTGCGCCTGTTCGCAAGCGGGCAGGCGGTGACGCTGGTCCCGGTTGGTGCCACGCTGACGAGCCAGCAGGCCGCCGATGTGCTGAACGTCTCGCGCCCCTATCTCATCAAGCTGCTCGATGCGGGAGAGATCGGATACGAGAAGGTCGGACGGCACCGCCGTATCGCCGCCTCCGAGCTTCTGGCCTACAAGGCGCGGCGCGACAGCGAACGCCGTTCCGCCCTGGCTGAAATGGCGGCAATGTCGGCAGAAGAGGACGATCTCTGATACATGGACCGCCGGCCGGATCGCTTCACCGTCGTGATCGATACCAATGTTCTGGCCGGCGGTCTTGTCAGGAATGCGCTGCTGCATCTGGCAGAGGCGGGGTTCTTCCGCCCGCGATGGTCG
>RFIR01000151.1 GCA_003695135.1 Alphaproteobacteria bacterium
ATGAGCCCGAGCTGGGTGACGGTGCCGATCAGCGCGTTGCGCAGCACATAGCGCCAGATGACGATGCGGCGCGGGATGCCCATCGCCTGCTGATAATCGACATAGTTGGAGTTGATCGCATCCAGCACCCCGGCGCGGGTAAAGCGCATCACCGTGGCCATGGCCGGAAAGGCCAGCGTGATCGCCGGCAGCACCATGTGATGGGCGGCGTTCCAGAACACGTCCCAGTCGCCGACGATCGCGGAATCGACCAGGAAGAAGCCGGTGATCTCGTCCGGCCCCCAGCCGTCGATCCGGCCCTGCAGCGGCGTCCAGCCGAACTCCATCGCCAGCAGGAGCTGCAGCAGGATCGCCAGCCAGAAGGCGGCGATGGCCAGCCCCGAGACCGTGAAGATGCGCAGGCCGTGGTCGAGCCATGAATTGCGCCGCACCGCCGCCAGCACCCCCAGCGGGATGCCGATGACGGCCGACAGGATGATGGCGACGAAGGCCAGCTCCAGCGTCGCGGGCATCCGCGCCAGCAGATCCTCGGCGATGGGTCGCTGGGTGTAGAGGCTGATGCCGAACTCGCCCTGCAGAACGCCGAGGAAATAGTTCCACAGCTGCACCAGCACCGGCTGGTCGAAACCGTAGCGCGCGCGCAGCTCGGCGATCTGTTCAGGCGTCGCGTTTTCGCCGGCAAACAGCGCCACCGGATCGGCCGGGATGATGTGGCTGATGGCAAAGGTGATCACCATCAGCCCGATCAGGGTCGGGGCGAACCAGATCAGCCGGTTCACGAGCAGCACGAGCGCGCGCATGGGTCTACCTGAACGGAAGAATGGCGGCCCCGGGCGGGGCCGCCGGCAGCCGGATCATTCGAGCGAGACCCAGCGCATCTCCTGCCCGTTGCCGATCGGGCAGAAGCGCACGCCCTTGACGCGCTTGTTGAAGGGGCCGAACCACTTGGTGTTGTAGACGAAGATGCCGGCGGCATCCTCCATGACCATCGTCGCCGCCCTCGCATAGTTAACCGCGCGCTTGGCCTGGTCGGTCTCGACCCGCGCCTCCATCAGCAGCTTGTCGACCTCCGGATTGCAGTACCAAGAGTTGTTGCGCGCCCCGATCTGGTCGCAGGCATACATCTCGCCCACCCAATTGTTGGGATCGGCATAGTAGGTCGACCGCCACAGGAACAGCATGTCGTACATCTGCTGTTCGTCGCGCATCTTGGCCGAGGCCACCGCCCAGGGCTCCGAGACGATCTTGGATTCCAGCCCGATCTTGCTCAGCCCGTTCTGCAACAGCGCCGCCGCCTGCTCGGTCTGACCGTAGCCGGCGAGTGCGCCGATGGTGACCACCGGCCAGGGCTGGGGCACCTTGGCCAGGTACTCCTTGGCCTTTTCAAGGTCGAAGGTATAGCCCTTCACCCCCTTGGGCGCGCCCCAGATGTTGTTGGGCAGCGGCACCGGGTTGCGCGCGACCGAGCCCGACAGGATGTCGTTGATGAAGCTGTCATAGTCGAAGGCGTAGCTGATCGCCTTGCGCAGATTGATGTCGTCGAAGGGCTTCCTGCCGTTGTGGATGATGGCGTAGAAGATGCGCATGCTCTCCTGCTCGTCGACAACCACCTCGTCGGAGGCGGCGAGCCGCTTGACCTGATCCTGCGGCAGATAGCCGTCGGTGCCGTGGAAATCGCCGTTCATCAGGCCGAGCACGCGCGAGTTGATCTCCAGAACGGTGCGGAACTCGATCTCGTCGATCGGGTCGGGGTTCATGTCCCAGCCCAGGAAATGATCCTCGAACCGCCTGGCCTGAAAGCCGATGGCGGGGTCATAGCGCGTCAGCATGTAGGAGCCCGACCCGGCCTCGTTCTTGCTCAGCCATCCGGCGCCCCAGTCGCCATCGACCTCGTGGCTCTGCACCAGATCCTTGTTGACCACATAGATCTCCGGCACGGTGGCGAGGAAGATCGCCGAGGGCTTCTTGAGGTTGAACTGCACCGTGCGCTCGTCGAGCGCCCTGGTGGTGCCGACATCGATCACGTCGGCAAAGAGCGAGAAGGCGCCCTTCTTCAGCGTCAGGATGCGGTCGATGGAATAGACCACGTCCTCGGCCGTCATCTCCGATCCGTCATGGAACCTGATGCCCGGCCGCAGCACGAAGGTATAGGTCAGACCGTCATCGGAAACGGTGTGGCTTTCGGCCAGCCAGTGCTGCAGCACCGGCGGGTTGTCCTCCCACCGCATCAGCCCGTCATAGAGGTTGAGGCGCGAGGCGACCCGGCCGACATCGAAGATCGCATGGGGGTCGAGATTGTCATAGGCCGACGAGTTGGCGAAGACGAACTTGTCCGCCAGCGCCTCCCCGGGGGCGGCCAGCCCCCCCAGGGCCAGCGTCGCCGCCAGGACCGAATACCCCAGATGCTTCATCATCATGGTCTTCTTCCTCCTGTTGGTTGGCCCCGATGCCAGCCGGGGCCGGTTGGGCGGACCTTGTCTCGTCGATCCTTGGTCCGAAAGGCTACATGTTCCACTGGAACCCGTCCACGGTGATGGCCTGCCCGGTCACGAAACAGGGCTCGGAGAGCGCCAGAAACGCGACCAGCTCGGCCACGTCGCGCGGGCTGCCCACGCGGTGAAGCGCGATGCCCTTGACGAGCTCCGGCTCGCGCTCGGCAATCACCCGGTTCTTGGCCACCTCGGTCTTGATCAGACCGGGGCAGATCGCGTTGACGAGGATGGTCGGACCCAGCTCCTTGGCCAGCGCGCGTGTCAGCCCGAGGATACCGGCCTTGGCCGCGGCATAGGCGAATTTCGATACCGCCGCCGTTACCCCGCCCGACAGCGCGTTGAGCGAGGACATCGACAGGATGCGCCCGCCGCCGTCTTCGAGCATTGTCGGAGCAACCGCCTGTATCCAGTTGAAACAGCTCTTGAGATTGACGTCGATGGTGGCGTCCCACTCCGCCTCGGAGATCTCCAGTATCCCCTTCGGCATCGACCGCCCGGCATTGTTGATCAGGATGTCGATCCCGCCCCATTCCCGGCGGATCGTCTCCACGCAGTCGCGGGCCAGCGCGTGATCGGCGACATCGGCCGCGAAGGTCAGGCAGCGCGCGCCCAGCACCTCCAGCTCGGCCCTGGTCCGCGCCATCTCCGGCTCCAGCACATCGACCAGCGCGATGTCGCAACCTTCCCCGGCCAGCTTGAGCGCGCATCCCCGCCCGATGCCGCGGGCACCCCCGGTCACGATCGCGATCCTGCGCGCCGCTTCGGCTGCCATCGTTCTCCAAGCTCTCCGTCCGGCGATATTGACGTCGGGGACGGGCATCGGTCAATGATGAATGATATTTGATCGCTCAAACGGGAACGGCGGTCGGGGACGGGGGAGAGAGCTTGGCACGATTGCGGATGGATCGGGCGGGGCGTGGGCAATGAGCTTTCGCGTCGCCGTCGATATCGGCGGAACCTTCACCGATTTCTGCGTCTTTGACGAGGGTTCGCGGCGGCTTTCCTCGCTGAAGGTGCTGTCGACCCCCGACCGGCCGGGATCGGAGATCGGGACCGGGCTGGCCGAGCTTTCGCGCCATCAGGGATGCGACCCGGCCGCGATCACCTGGTTCAGCCATGGCACCACGGTCGGCGTCAACACGGTGATCCAGCGCGCCGGCGCGCCGCTGGCGCTGTTCGTGACCGAAGGTTTCGAGGACGTGCTGGAACTGGCGCGGCTGAAGGTGCCGGATCCTTACGACATCTTTTCGCGCCGGCCCGAGCCGCTGATCCCGCGCGAGCGGGTGTTCGGCCTGAAGGGGCGGATGCTGAAGGATGGCAGCATCGAGACCCCGCTCGATGCCGGTACCGTCCGCGCCGCCACCCGCACCGCGCGTGCCGCCGGGGCCGATACCGTGGTGGTGGCGTTCCTGCACAGCTATGCCAGCCCG
>RFIR01000152.1 GCA_003695135.1 Alphaproteobacteria bacterium
CCCTGCAAAACTCCGCTGGCCAGACCCCGTCGTTCCTCTCGGGCGCCGCGAAATGCGGCGCCGGCGGCGATTATCCATGATCTTCACCTGTTTGATAATATTTGATTGGGGAATTATTTTCTAGAGACCCCTGCAAAACTCAACCAGCCAGACCCGGGCGCTGCGCTCGGGCGCCGCGAAATGCGGCGCCGGCCAAGTTTTTTCCTGATTTTCACCTATTTGGTAAATATTGATTGTGGAATTATTTTCTAATTACTTTACGCGCGCGCAGTACACACTGGCAGAAAACGTGTCTTGCCTGAGATGCCCCGTCGCGCCGGAGTTTTGCAGGGGTCTCTTCTAATTACTTTATGCGCGCGCAGCACAGGTTGGCAGAAAACGCGTCTCGCCGGGGATGCCCCGTCGTTCCGGAGTTTCGCTGGGGGCTCTGGGACGCCGAACCTACCAGCCGCCGCCATCGCCGGCGCGCTTGACTCACCCCCGCCTCCATGGCTTACATGAATGATGATTCACTATTCATGATATGGCGCAGAGGGAGGACATCGGCCATGACACGCAGCCTTATCGCCGGACTTCTGGTGGCAACCGCACTGGCGGGTTCGGCCGCGGCTGACATCAGGATCGCCCATGTCTATGGCAAGACCGGCCCGTTCGAAGCCTATGCCAAGCAGAGCCATGACGGGCTGATGCTGGGGCTGGAATACGCCACCGGCGGCGCCATGGAGATCAATGGCGAGAAGATCGTGGTGATCGAGAAGGACACCCAGCTCAAGCCCGATATCGGCAAGGCGATGCTGGAAGAGGCCTATGGCGATGACGAGGTCGACCTCGCGGTGGGGCCGGTCAGCTCGGGCGTGGCGCTGGCGATGCTGCCGGTGGCCCAGGAATTCGAGAAGATCCTGCTGGTCGAACCGGCGGTGGCCGATTCGATCACCGGCAAGAACTGGAACCGCTACATCTTCCGCACCTCGCGCAATTCCAGCCAGGACGCGGTGGCCAATGCCATCGCCATCGGCGGGCCGGATGTGCGCGTGGCCACGCTGGCGCAGGATTACGCCTTCGGCCGCGACGGGGTGGCCGCGTTCAGGGAGGCGCTGGCGACCACCGGCGCCAAGGTGGTGCATGAGGAATACGTGCCCACCGACACCACCGACTTCACTGCTGCGGCCGAGCGCATCTTCAACGCCATGAAGGACGTGCAGGGCGACAAGCGGCTCTTCATCATCTGGGCCGGCGGCGGCAATCCGATGGGCAAGATCAACGCCATGGATCCCGGCCGTTTCGGCATCAGGATCGCCACCGGCGGCAACATCCTCGCCGCGCTCAAGGCCTACAAGGACCTGCCGGGCATGGAGGGCGCGACCTATTACTATTACGAGATCCCGCAGAACCCGGTGAACGACTGGCTGGTCAAGACCCATTTCGAACGCTTCGGCACCCCGCCCGATTTCTTCACCGCCGGCGGCATGGCCGCGGGCATCGCCATCGTCGAGGCGATCAAAAAGGCGGGCTCGACCGATACCGAGGCGCTGATCGCGGCGATGGAGGGCATGGAGTTCCAGACCCCCAAGGGCCGCATGGTGTTCCGCCCCGAGGACCATCAGGCGCTGCAGTCGATGTATCACTTCCGCACCGAAATCCAGGAGGGCAAGGATTACGGCGTTCCTGTGCTGGTGCGCGAGCTCGGCATCGACGACCTGCCGATCCCGATCCGCAACGGCAGGTGATCGCGGGCGACGAGTTGCCGGGGGCGCGCGTCTTGCGTTCAATAGCGTGTCACGATCGAACGGGTCTACCCGCCCGGGGAGCGCAGCGAACCCGGGCATGCGCCCGCCCGCCCCAAGGCGGGCGCATTCGCGCCCACCCGGGCGAGCGCACGCCCTTGCGCAGGGAACAAAGATGAACCGGATTGCAGGCGAAACGCACTGTCAAGTGTCCGAACGGGTTCACCCGCCCGGCTACGCCGGGCGAAGCGTGTGGAGGCGGCAATTCGATATCGTCAGTCCGCGAATGAGTGGCGATTGCAGGCGCCGGCTTGGCCGGTAACAACGGGACCCCGGCGATGACCGACGCGCTGCTGGCCACCGAGGATCTGACCGTGCGCTTCGGCGGGCATGTCGCGGTCGACCATGTCACCTGCGCCTTCCGCCCCGGCGAGATCACTGCCATCGTCGGGCCGAACGGCGCCGGCAAGACCACCTATTTCAACCTGATTTCGGGCCAGATCCCGGCCAGCGAGGGTCGCGTGCTGCTGGCGGGCGAGGATATCGGCGGGCTGTCGGTCGCTGCCCGCACCCATCGCGGCATCGGACGCGCCTTCCAGCTCACCAACCTGTTCCCCGGCCTCAGCGTGCTGGAAAACGTGCGGCTGGTGATCCAGTCGCGCCGCGGCATGGGCTTCAGCCTGTTCAGCATGGCCGACAGCCATCGCGAGCTGCGCGAGGCGGCCGAGGCGGTGCTGGCCCGGGTCCGGCTCGCCGATCAGGCGAGCCAGAAGGTGGCCGAGCTCAGCCATGGCGACCAGCGCAAGCTGGAGGTGGCGCTGCTGATCGCGCTGGAGCCGCGGGTCTACATGTTCGACGAACCGACCGCGGGCATGGCCGTGGACGAGGCCCCGGTGGTGCTGGAACTCATCGCCGGGCTCGCGCAGGATACCGGCCGCACCGTCCTCCTGGTCGAGCACAAGATGGACGTGATCGCGCGTCTGGCCGATCGCATCATCGTGCTGCACAACGGCGCGCTGGCCGCCGATGGCGCGCCCGACGAGGTGATCGCCTCGGATGTGGTGCAGGAGGCCTATCTCGGCCGGGCGGTGCAGCATGGCTGACCCGATCCTGCGGCTTTCCGGCGTCTCGACCGACATCGCGCAGTACCACATCCTGCACGGGCTCGATCTGGAGGTGCCCGAGGGCGGCGTCACCATGCTTCTGGGCCGCAACGGCGTGGGCAAGACCACCACCCTGCGCACGGTGATGGGGCTGTGGCGGGCAAGGGCCGGGACCATCACCTTCGAGGGCCGCGACATCACCGCCCTGCCCACCCCGGACATCGCCCGGGCCGGCATCGCCTATGTGCCCGAAGACATGGGCATCTTCACCGATCTGACGGTGGAGGAAAACATGACGCTGGCCGCGGTCTCCGGCCCGGTGGACCCCGACCGGCTCGACTGGATCTTCGCCACCTTCCCGCCGCTACGGACCTTCTGGCGCAGCGCTGCCGGCAATCTTTCCGGCGGGCAGAAGCAGATGCTGGCCATCGCCCGCGCCATGGCCGAGGAGCGGCGGCTCTACCTCATCGACGAGCCGACCAAGGGCCTCGCCCCGGCCATCATCGCCACCATGGCCGCCGCCCTGCGCGCGCTCAAGGCGCAGGGCGCCTCGATCCTGCTGGTCGAACAGAACTTCGCCGTGGCCAGCATGCTGGGTGACAGCGCCGCGGTGATGGATGACGGCCGCGTGGTCTGGGCCGGTGCGATGGCGGAACTCGCCGCCGACAGCGCGCTGCAGGAGCGGCTGATGGGGCTGAGCGTGGAGCGGGCATGAGCGCGGCACCCGATCACACCCCGACCATGGCGGCGCGGGGGCTGGGCGAGCGGCTGGCGCCGTGGCTGCCGGTCCTGCTGGTCCCGGCGCTCTGCCTAGCCGGATGGCTCGCCATCCCCTCCGGGTCGAGCTGGCTGACGCTCACCGTCTCCGGGCTGGCCATGGGCATGATGATCTTCATCATGGCCTCCGGCCTGACCCTGATCTTCGGGCTGATGGACGTGATCAATTTCGGCCACGGCGCCTTCGTCTCGGTCGGCGCCTTCTGCGGCATCTCGGTGCTTCTGGCGCTGGGCGGCTGGGCCGGCGCGCCCTCGCTGATGCTCAACCTGCTCGCCGTGCTGCTGGCGGTCTGCGCCGCCATGCTGGCCACCGGGTTGATGGGCTGGGTGTTCGAGCGGGTGATCGTGCGCCCCGTCTATGGCGCGCATCTCAAGCAGATCCTGGTCACCATGGGCGGGCTGATCATCACCGAGCAGCTGATCCTGGCGATCTGGGGACCGGATGCGATCTTCTTCAGCCGGCCCGAGACGCTGAAGGGCGCCATCACCTTCGCCGGCGCGGCGCTGGAGAAATACCGCCTGCTGGCCGTCGCCTTCGGTCTGATCCTGTTCCTGGCCATGCGCGGTGTGCTGCGCACCACCCGCATCGGGCTGATCGTGCGCGCGGGCGTGGAGAATGGCGAGATGGTCGAGGCGCTCGGCTACCGGCTGCGGCGGGTCTTCATCGGCGTGTTCGTCGCCGGCTCAGCGCTGGCGGGCCTCGGCGGTGTGATGTGGGGGCTCTATCAGGAGGTGATCACCGCGCATATGGGCGGCGAGACCCTGGTGCTGGTCTTCATCGTGGTGATCATCGGCGGTCTGGGCAGCGTGGAGGGCTGCTTCATCGGCGCGCTCATGGTCGGGCTGATGCAGAATTACGTCGCCTTTCTCGAGCCCAAGCTGGCGCTGGTCTCCAACATCGCCCTGATGGTGGCGGTGCTGATGTGGCGCCCGCAGGGCATGGTGCCGGTGGTGAAGGCGAAATGAGCCTGGGCGCACTCATCTCCGGCGACCGGCCGCGCAGCCGCCTGCTGGCCGCGGCGCTGATCGCCATCCTGATCGGTCTGGCGCTGGCGCCGTTCCTGTTTCCCGGCACCCGCTCGGTCGACACCGCCGCGCGGGTCTGCGTCTTCATCGTGCTGGTGGCGAGCTACGACCTGATGCTCGGCTATGGCGGCATCGTCAGCTTCGCCCACACCATGTTCTTCGGCATGGGCGCCTACGGCGTGGCGCTGGCCTCGGTGCATCTGGGCAGGGGCTTCGATGCGCTGGCGCTGGGCAGCCTCGCCGGCGCGCTGGCCGCGGCGCTGCTGGCGGCGCTGATCGGGCTGTTCAGCCTGCGGGTGCGCGCGATCTTCTTTGCCATGATCACGCTGGCCGTGGCCTCGGCGGTAGCGGTGCTGGTCAGCCAGCTCTCCGCCCTGACCGGCGGCGAGGACGGTCTGAGCTACCGCATCCCGCGCGCGCTGACCGCGGCGGCCAAATACGCCGATGGCAAGGTTCTGGGTGTGCGCATCAACGGCAAGCTGGTCAACTACTACCTTGTCTTCACCGTCTCGCTGATCCTGTTCATGGTGCTGTTGCGCATCGTCAACTCGCCCTTCGGCCGTGTGCTGCAGGCCATCCGCGAGAACGATTTCCGCGCCGAGGCGATCGGCTATCGCGTGGTGGCCTACCGCACCGCCGCCACCTGCCTGTCGGCGGTGGCCGCCGCGCTGGCCGGGGCGACCTACGCGATCTGGCTGCGCTATGTCGGGCCGGCCACGACGCTGAACTTCGAGATCATGGTCGACATCCTGCTGATGGTGGTGATCGGCGGCATGGGCACCATGTATGGCGCCGTCATCGGCGCCACCCTGTTCGTGGTCGCCCAGAACTATCTGCAGACCCTTCTTGCGGCGGCCGGCGCGGCGCTCGCTCCGGTGCCGGCGCTGCCGCTCCTGTTCAACCCCGATCGCTGGCTGTTGTGGCTGGGGGTGCTGTTCGTGCTCAGCGTCTATTTCTTTCCCACCGGCATCGTGGGAAGGCTGCGGCAGCGGCAATGAGCGGTATCTTCCTGCGCGAGGCCGGCGCCGGCCCGCCGATCCTGTTCCTGCATGGCTGGACCATGGATGGCGGCATCTTC
>RFIR01000013.1 GCA_003695135.1 Alphaproteobacteria bacterium
GCCGACGAAAGGCTGATGGCCGATACCATCCGCATGCTGGCCGCCGATGCGGTGCAGGCGGCGAATTCCGGCCATCCCGGCGCGCCGATGGGGCTCGCCGATGTCGCCACGGTGCTCTTCAACCGGTTCATGAAGATTGACCCCGCGGCCGACAAATGGCCCGACCGCGACCGCTTCGTGATGAGTGCCGGGCATGGCTCGATGCTGGTCTACGCCATCAACCATCTTCTGGGCTATGACGACATGGGAATGGACCAGCTGCGGAATTTCCGCCAGCTGGGCAGCCGCACCGCCGGTCATCCCGAATACGGCCACGCCAGGGGAATCGAGACCACCACCGGCCCGCTGGGCCAGGGGCTGGCCACCGCGGTGGGCATGGCGCTGGCCGAACGCATGCTGAATGCGCGCTTCGGCGACGAGCTGGTCGATCATTTCACCTATGTCATCGCCGGCGATGGCTGCCTGATGGAGGGTATCAGCCACGAGGCGATCGACTTTGCCGGAAACATGGGGCTGGGCCGGCTGATCGTGATGTGGGATGACAACCGCATCACCATCGACGGCTCCACCGACCTCTCCACCGCCACCGATCAGGTCAAGCGCTTCGAGGCGGCGGGCTGGCATGTGCAGGCGGTGGACGGGCATGACAACGAGGCGGTCGCCGCCGCCATCGCGGCCGCGCGGGCAGTCACCGACAGGCCCTCGATGATCGCCTGCCGCACGGTGATCGGCCAGGGCGCGCCCAACAAGGCCGGCAGTCACAAGGTCCATGGCGCGCCGCTGGGCGCCGACGAGCTCGCCGCCACCCGCGAGGCGCTTGGCTGGACGCTGCCGCCCTTCGATGTCCCGGATGCGGTGCGCGCGGCCTGGGGCCGGATTGCCGCCCGCGGTGCCGCGGCCCGCGCCGAATGGGAGGCGCGCAAGGCCGCGAGCCCGCGGGGCGCCGAATTCGACGCCGCCCTCGCCCGGCCCGACACCGCCGCGCTGACCCCCGCCATGGCCGCGCACAAGGCGAAGCTGGGCGAGGAGCGGCCGAGGATCGCCACCCGCGTCGCCTCGCAACAGGCGCTGGAGGTCATCAACGCCACCCTGCCCAATTCGGTGGGCGGCTCGGCCGATCTGACCGGGTCCAACAACACCATGACCAGTGCCATGCGGCCCGTCAGCCGGTCGGACTTCTCCGGCGACTACATCCATTGGGGCGTGCGCGAACACGGCATGGCCGCGGGCATGAACGGCATGGCGCTGCATGGCGGGTTCTTCGTCTATGGCGGCACCTTCCTCGTCTTTGCCGACTACATGCGCGGGGCCATGCGGCTGTCGGCGCTGATGGGCCTGCCGGTCACCTATGTTCTGACGCATGACTCCATCGGCCTCGGCGAGGACGGGCCGACGCATCAGCCGGTGGAGACGCTCGCCAGCCTGCGCGCGATCCCGAACATGACCGTGATCCGCCCCGCCGATGCGGTGGAGACTGCCGAGGCCTGGGAGATCGCCGTCGCCTCGGAGAAGACCCCCACCGTGCTGGCGCTGTCGCGGCAGGGCCTGCCGACGCTGCGCGACGGGCACGAGACCGAAAACCTCACCGCCCGCGGCGCCTATGTGCTGCGCGAGGCGGCCGGCGCGCGCGACGTGACGCTGATTGCCACCGGCTCGGAGGTCGCCATCGCCATGGAGGCGGCCGACCTGCTGGCCCGCGACGGCATCCGCGCCGCGGTGGTCTCGGCGCCCTCATTCGAGCTCTTCGCCGCCCAGGGCGAGGAATACTGGGAGCGGGTGCTGCGCGATGCGCCGCGCGTGGGCGTCGAGGCCGCGGTCCGCCAGGGATGGGACCTGTTCCTGCGCCGCAGGGACCGCTTCATCGGCATGACCGGCTTCGGCGCCTCCGCACCGGCGGCCGATCTCTATCGCCATTTCGGCATCACGCCCCAGGCGGTGGCCGAGGCCGCGCGCGGGCTTCTGTGACCAACGGGAAAGGACGACGCACATGGCCTTCATCACCCTCCGACAACTTCTCGACCACGCCGCCGAACAGGGCTACGGCGTGCCGGCCTTCAACATCAACAACATGGAACAGGGCCTGGCGATCATGCGCGCGGCCGATGCCTGCGACGCGCCGGTGATCCTGCAGGCGAGCCGCGGGGCGCGGTCATATGCCGGCGACATCATGCTGCGCCACATGGTGACCGCGCTGGCCGAGATGTACCCGCACATTCCCGTCTGCCTGCACCAGGACCATGGCAACAACGAAGCCACCTGCATGACGGCGATCCGGCACGGCTTCACCTCGGTGATGATGGACGGCTCGCTGGAGGCGGACATGAAGACGCCGGCCTCCTACGACTACAACGTCGACATAACCGAGCGGGTGGCGCGCATGGCGCATTGGGTCGGCGCCTCGGTCGAGGGCGAGCTGGGCGTGCTGGGTTCGCTGGAAACCGGCGAGGCGGCCAAGGAAGACGGCTCGGGCGCCGAAGGCAGGCTTTCCAAGGAAGACCTGCTGACCGACCCCGATCAGGCTGCCGATTTCGTCGCCCGAACCAAGGTCGACGCGTTGGCCATCGCCTGCGGCACCTCGCACGGGGCCTACAAGTTCTCGCGCAAGCCGACGGGCGACATCCTTGCCATCGACCGCATCGCCGAGATCCACGCGAAGATCCCGCAC
>RFIR01000153.1 GCA_003695135.1 Alphaproteobacteria bacterium
ATCGGACGGGCTTCGTGCGGTCCCCAGTCATCGCGCCGAAATGCCTTGGATTGTCAGACAACCTTCTCCAGCTCCGCACCGATCTCGTATCCCGCTTCCGTCAGCACCGCGGCCAGCGCAGCGATATGGGCCGGGCCGATCTCGCAGCAGCCGCCGACGATCGTCGCCCCGTCCCGCACCCAGCCGAGCGCGATCCCGGCGAAGCGTTCGGGCGTGAGGTCGGGCCGGCCGGCCAGCACCGAGACGTTCTGCCGGGCGCGGTATTCCTCGGTGATCTCGGGAAAGCCGTTGGGATAGGCCCCCCACGGCCGGCCCGCGCCTGCCAGCCCGGGCAGCGCCGCTGCGATGCCTTCCGGGGTCGAGCAGTTGAGCAGCACCGCCGCGACCTCCTTGTCCCGAATGGCGGCGAGCGCCTCGGCCATGCTCTCGCCGCTGCGCAGCCGCCCGGTCGGCCGGTCATCGACGGTGAAGGCGAGCCAGACCGGCCGGCCGCAGCCGCGCACCCCGCCCAGCGCGCCCTCGGCCTGTCTGATCGAGGCCATGGTCTCGCAGATGAAGAGATCGACATGCGGCGCCTGCAGTTCGACGATCTCGCGATAGACGGGCGCGGTGATTTCGGGCGGATCGGCATCCTCCCAGCGGTAGGAGGCCTTGAGAGGTGGCAGGCAGCCGGCGATGCGCACACCCTCGATGCCGACTTCCTCGCGCGCCTCATGTGCCAGACGGCAGGCGAGGCGCTGCAGCTTCTCGAACTCGCCCTCCAGCCCGAACCGCGCCAGCCGGTCACGGGTGGCTGCATAGCTGTTGACGGTGATCACGCGGGCGCCGGCACGGATGAAATCGACATGCAGATCGCGCACCAGATCGGGGTGGCGGTGCATGACCATGGCTGACCACAGATCGCTCGGCGGCTCCGGCGCGCGGCGGATCAGCTCCTGACCCATGCCGCCATCGAGCAGGACAACCCGGCTCACGCGCGCAGCCTCTCGTTCCCAGGGTCCCAGAGCGGCCGGTCGGGCTGGACCTCGGCCGGGTAGCGGGTGCCGTAGATCTCCACCTCCACCCGCGTGCCGGGCTCAGTCAGATCGGCGCGCAGCATGCCGAGCGCGATGGAGCGGCCCACACGGTAGCCCCAGCCGCCCGAAGTGGTCTCGCCCACCACCTGACCGTCATGCCACAGGGTCGACATGTAGGGCGCATCCTCCGCCCCGGCCTCGACGGTGAGGGTGACGAAGCGCTTCTTCACCCCGCGCTGCTTCTCGGCCAGAAGGGCGGCCTTGCCGGGGAAATCCTGCGGCTTGTCGAGGCGGATGAAGCGGTCGAGCCCGCCTTCCAGCAGGGTGTAGTCGGTCGAGAGATCGCCCTTCCAGGACCGGTAGCCCTTCTCCAGCCTCAGCGAATCGAGCGCATACATGCCGAAGGGCTTCGCGCCCGCATCCAGCACCGCCGCGTAGATGTCAGGCATGTCGGCGGTGGCGGCGTGGATCTCCCAGCCCAGCTCGCCGGCATAGCTCACCCGCGGCAGCGCCACCGGATGGCCGGCGATGCGTGCGGACTGCAGGCTGAGCCAGGGCAGGGTCAGGTCGGCGCCCTCGGCAATCTTGGCAAACAGCGCGCGCGAGGCCGGTCCGGTGACGATCAGCGTGTCGAACAACTCGGTGTGGTCGACCAGCTCCAGCCCCTTCGCCAGCGTGGTGCGCAGAAGCTCGTAATCGTGCATCTGCGCTGCCGCCGCGGTGATCAGGGTGAAGGAGTCCTCCTCGTGCCGCATCAGCGACATCTCGGTGAGGATGCGCCCGCGGCTGTCGGGGAAATAGGCAAGCCCCATCCGCCCCGGCTTCGGCAGCGCCCCGGCAATGCGGCTGCGCAGCCATTCCGCGGCCCCGGCGCCGGAGAGATCGAAGCGCGAGAAGCCGGGCAGGTCGAGCACGCCGACATGGTCGCGCACCGCCTCGCATTCGGCGCGCACGCGCGGCTCCCACGGGCCGGCGCGGCCCCAGGTCTGGGTGGCCTCCTCGGATGTGTCGTCGCCCGGCTCGGCGAACCAGTTCGCCCGCTCCCAGCCATTGTAGGCGCCCATCTGCCCGCCGCGTTCGAGGATGCGGTCGTGCACCGGCGACAGCCGCCGGTTGCGCCCGGCGGGCCATTCGTGATGCGGGAAGTGCATGGCGTATTCGTGGCCATAGACCTCCATGCCCTTGGCCACGCAGTAGTCATGGTCGCACCAGGCGCCGAAGCGGCGCGGATCGCAGGACCACATGTCCCATTCGGTCTCGCCCTCGGTCACCCATTCGGCCAGCACCTTGCCCGCACCGCCGGCCTGACAGATGCCGAAGGTGAAGACGCAGGCCTCATAGGCGTTGGGCACGCCGGGCATCGGCCCGATCAGCGGGTTGCCATCCGGCGCATAGGGGATGGGGCCGTTGATGACCTTGGAAAGCCCCGCCTTGCCCAGCAGCGGCACCCGCTCCATGGCGTCGTTGAGATACCATTCCAGCCGGTCCAGATCGTCGGGAAAGAGCTGGAACGAAAAATCCTCCGGCATCGGATCGTCGTCGCTGACCCAGTGGGCGCGGCAGTTGCGCTCGTAAGGCCCGAGATTCATGCCGTATTTTTCCTGGCGCAGGTAATAGGAGCTGTCCACGTCGCGCAGGAGCGGCAGCTTGCGGCCCTCGGTTTCCGACCAGGCCTTCAGCTCCGGGATCTCCTCGAACAGGATGTATTGGTGGCTCATCACCATCATCGGCACCTCGCGGCCGAACATCCGTCCGACCCGCCCGGCATGATAGCCGGCGGCATTGACCACGATCTCGGCCCGGACCTCGCCTTTCGGCGTCGCGATCACCCAGTCACCGCCCTCGCGCCGCACTCCGGTGACCGGGCAGAAGCGGATGATGCGACCGCCCAGATCGCGCGCGCCCTTGGCCAGCGCCTGGGTCAGCTGGGCGGGGTCGATGTCGCCGTCGTAAGGATCGTAGAGCGCGCCGGTCAGATCGTGGGTTTCCAGGAACGGATAGCGCCCGCGCATCTCGTCGGGGCCGAGAATGTCGAGCTCCATGCCCTGATACCGGCCCATGCCGAGCACGCGCTTGAATTCCTGCAGCCTTTCCTTCGAATGGCCCAGCCGGATCGAGCCGGTGACGTGATAGTTCATCGGGTAGTCCACCGCCTCGGCCAGACCGCGATAGAGCTCGGCCGAATAGCGCTGCATGTTCATGATCGACCATGAGGCCGAGAAGGTCGGCACATTGCCCGCCGCATGCCAGGTGGAACCGGCCGTCAGCTCGTTGCGTTCCAGGAGCAGGCAGTCGCGCCACCCAGCGCGCGCCAGATGATAGAGGCAGGAGGCGCCGACCGCCCCGCCGCCGATGATCACGACCCGTGCCTGTGACGGCAATTCACTCATCTCGATCCATCCTTTCCGACTCCGGCCATCTATGGATCGGCGCGGGGGCAGGGCTCAACCCGAAACGACGCAATCGGGCCGGGGAGGGACATTTGTCGCTGCCTTGGCGTCGCACTTGCCCAACCGGCCCCGGCGCGTGCAGATTGCCCGGGGCAGGAGGCCCCGGCCGGGAGGAAGTCGAGAGATGCGGTTTACCACGCGGCCGGAGATCGCCGGCACATTCGGGGTCGCGACCTCCACCCACTGGATCGCCTC